>JARLHB010000384.1 GCA_031292465.1 Ignavibacteriaceae bacterium | reverse complement strand
TCAAGGTTTTCGGCGCCGGGGTTAACGCCGTCTTTTATCTTGTTATCTGCTTCTTCAAGAAGCTGGCTTGCTGTAGAAGACAGGGAAATAATAGGGGTTACAGAATTCATTATCTCATGTGTTAGTACCCTTATTAAATTCTGCCAGGCTTCCATTTCCTTTTCTTCAAGTTCGCTCTGGATGTTGCTGATGGATGCTAGTGTATAATGGCTGCCCTTCATTTTAAATTCCGCAGCATGAATGGATAATTGAGACAGCTCATTACCATCAGCAATTTTAACAAGAATTTTCTCCCCGGCACGTATTTTAGTTAGGGCCTCTACCAATGAACCGTTTACTGCAGACAGCCCGGAAATATTTTTGATGCTATTTATTTTCAGAAGGCGTTTTGCAGAATTATTTATCAATTCAATATTACCATCCGAAGTAAAAACCAGCAGGCCTGTGCCTATATGTTGTACAACAGTCTGAAGGTACCTGAAATGTTCTTCTTTTTCGGTTCTCGCGTTCCTGAATTCTTCAATTACTTCTGAAAATGAAGAACTAAGCTCTTCAAATGCCGAGCCTTTGATATTGGTTTTAAAGCTTTGTGAAAAATCGGAGTATTTAATTGAGTTGAAAAACCTGGCTATTTCTCTATTTGTTCTCTCCACAAAATGTATGATTGAATAAATCTGAACAATAATTATTACAAAAACAATAAAGGTGGTAGCTACTAATTTTGTCTCATCAAGTAAATAAAAAAGCAAAAAAATGGAAAGGCATAGGAATATAATGCGAATAAAGATTACGGTTCCGAATCTTTTATAAACCATATTTCTCCAATCTGCGGTAAAGAGAAGCCCTTGTTAGCCCAAGTTCTTTAGCGGCTTTGGTTAAATTACCGCCGTGTTTACTTAATGCTTTTATAATCAATAGCTTTTCAGCCTCTTCAAGGTGATAGTTCACCGGCTCGTTTTCATTAACTTTAGAATCGTTAGATGGGAAATAAAAATCACCGGGCTGAAGCGTTTCAGACTCGCTCATTATTATGACCCGTTCTATAGTATGCTGCAGCTCCCGGATATTACCCGGCCAATAATAATTTTTAAGCTTATCCAATGCGGTATTGCTTATCTGCTTTACCGGTTTATTATACTTCTTACTATATATTTGGAGGAAATGCTGAATTAATAATGGAATATCTTCAGCACGTTTCCTTAGCGGGGGTAAATCTAATTCAACGGTATTAATTCTGTAAAGCAGATCCTGCCTGAATCTCTTTTCAGACATTAGTTCATCGCCGGGCAGATTAGTGGCGCAAATAAGCCTTATATCAATAGCTCTTGGAATGCTTGATCCCAGGCGTGTAACCTGCCTGTTCTGGAGTACGGTAAGAAGCTTGGATTGAAGATTAAAAGGTAGATTACCAATCTCATCAAGGAATAATGTACCGCCGGAAGCTATCTCAAATCTGCCTGCTCTGTCTTCCTTTGCATCCGTGAATGCGCCTTTAACATATCCGAATAGTTCACTTTCAAAAAGCGATTCTGAAATAGCGCCCATATCCACATTCAGGAATATCTCTTTTTCTCTTTTTGACTGCCTGTGAATAGCTCTGGCTATAAGTTCTTTTCCGGTTCCGTTCTCACCAAGAATTAATACATTAGCATCGGTTTCGGCAACCTTTTGTATTATAGCAAAAACTTTTTCCATTTCTTCGGACACGCCGATAATATCATGAAACTGCCTGTCCATATCGGATGTTAATTGCCGCTGCCTGGAAAGGAGGCTGTCTATTTCCTGTTTGGACTCACTTAATTTCATAGCAGAAGAGACCGTTGCCAAAAGTTTTTCATTTTGCCACGGCTTCAGAACGAAGTCTGTTGCGCCTTCTTTTACGGCTTTAACTGCCATTTCAATATTTCCGAAGGCTGTAATAAGTATTATTACAGCAGATGGGTCTATTTCAAGGATTTTTTTTAACCAGCTAAATCCTTCTGTACCGCTTGTAGCATCGCCTGAAAAATTCATATCCAGGAGTATTACATCGTAATGCTCGTTTTTTAGTATTGCCGGAAGCTGGTTTGGATCTTTTTCAATACGGACAATTACATAATGCTGTTTTAGTAACAATCTGGCTGAAAAAAGTACATCTTCGTCATCATCTACAATTAATATTTTTCCCGGTTTTGTATTCATATAATTAATAATTAGTTATAATAGAATTATATAACAAATTTCATTCCCTATGCAAATAGATTGATAAGTACTTTTATGACGAATATATTAAAGATTTAACGTTCTATATCGTCCGGCAGCGGACGCAAGTGTCCGGTTACGGACAGTCCTAACTTTAAACTAAAATACGTAATTGTCAATTTATAATTAATATTATTTGAATATTTAGATATTTGCAAAAATTGTAAGGGTAACATTTATTATACAAACAATCTGTTAAAAAGAGTATTTAGGCACGTTAATTGACTTTAGAATAGTGAGAAGACAGATTAACTCAAATTATGGTGAAGTAGTGGACAAGAAGATAGATAAAAAACCTTTATTAAAGCGCAGAAAATTCTGGTTAGCTATAGCAGGCGCTGCAATATTTTTGGCCCTGATTATTGCAATTTTTGCAGATACAGGTTCAAAGCTTAATGTTGAAACAGACAAAATTACAATAACAACAGTAAGTGAAGGAGATTTTCAGGAGTTTATCCCTGTTACAGGTAATGTTATGCCGCGGACTACTTTCTATCTTGATGTTATAATTGGCGGTTCGGTTGAGCAGAAATATATTGATGAAGGCACAATGGTTAAAAAAGGCGATAAGATTATTAAATTATCAAACGCCAATGTCCAGTTAAGCGCTCTTCAGAATGAAACATCGACTTATCAGCAAATTAATGAAGCCAGAAATACGCGTTTGCAAATTGAACAAAACAGCATATCGCTGCAAACCCAATTGGTAGATGCTAATTACAATCTGGTTAATTCAAAACAGACATATAACCGTGAAAAAGTAATGTGGGAGAAAAAGCTTATTTCACAGCAGGAATATGAACAGGCAAGGGATAAATACTTTCATGACATTGAGCAGCAAAAATTAACAAGGCAGAATTATACGCAGGATTCAATATTAAAGAAATCCCAGCTATCACAAATTGAAGAATCAATTAAACGATTACAGATGAACCTGGAATTAATCAGAGAGAATATTAACAATCTTACTGTTAAAGCTCCTATAGACGGGCAGCTGACTGCTTTGAATGCTGAAACAGGACAGTCTAAATCGCCAGGTGATCAGCTTGGGCAGATTGATGCGCTGGACGGTTTTAAAATAAGAGCAGATATTGATGAATATTATATAGCAAGAATTGTTAAGGGCCTGCACGCTACTGCCGAGATAGATGGAAATGATTATAAACTGGTTATAATGAAGGTATTTCCCGAAGTTAAAAACGGTAAGTTCCAGGTAGATATGGAGTTTGACGGGAAAATACCTGACGGAATAAGGCGGGGACAGACGTTGCAGATAAGATTGCAGTTAAGTGAAAGAACCAAAGCCCTGTTGTTAACCCGTGGTGGATTTTATCAAAAAACAGGCGGCCAATGGGTATTTGTAGTTGATAAATCAGGAAGTACGGCAGTTAAAAGATCAATCAGCCTTGGCAGGCAGAACCCGGACTATTTTGAAGTACTCAGCGGGTTGAATCCTGGCGATAAAGTTGTAACCTCTTCCTATGATAATTTTGGCGACGTACAAAAATTAATATTGAAATAAGCAATAACGGAAATATGACAAAAAAGGTAAGGGCAAATAAAAAAGTGAGAAGCATTATGAAGAATAAATCTTTGAAAGCCAGCCATGAACTTGCAATGTCGGTTTATAAATATACTCAGCACTTCCCGCAAGAAGAAGCTAACGGACTTACATTGCAGTTGCGGAATATTGCCGTAGGCATTCCGGAAAGTATTGCTGAAGGTTTAGGGAGAATGTACGATGCCGAACTTGGGCTATTTTTAAGCGCTTCATTAGGCCTTGTTTCAAAACTTGCTTATGTAGTTGAACTCTCATTCCAGTTGGGCTACCTGGAAGAATCGGAATTGGACGGCCTTGAAGAGAAAATAGAAGAAGTAAAATTATTGTTGAATGCTTCAATCCAAAAGATTGCGGCTTAAAAATTAAAATATTATAATTTTTGATAAATAATAAAGGATAGCATTATGCTCAGGACAGTTAACTTAAGTAAAATCTATACAACTGAAGAAGTTGAAACTACAGCTTTAAATAAGGTTAATATTGAGATTAATGATAAGGAATTTGTTGCTATTATGGGCCCTTCCGGCTGCGGCAAATCAACTTTGCTTAATATATTCGGCCTGCTCGATAATCCTTCAGAAGGTGAATATCATTTTATGGATTATGAAGTTTCAAAATATACTGAAAGGCAGAGGGCGAACTTAAGAAAAGCCAGCATAGGTTTTGTATTTCAAAGTTTTAATCTGATTGACGAATTGACAGTTTTTGAAAATGTTGAACTTCCATTATTGTATCTCGGCGTTCCTTCAAAGGAAAGAGAAAAAATGGTAATTGAAGTGCTTGAAAGAATGCAGATTATGCACCGTAAAGACCATTTCCCCCAGCAATTATCCGGCGGCCAGCAGCAGCGTGTTGCCGTATCAAGAGCTGTGGTGGCAAAACCAAAGTTAATACTTGCAGATGAACCGACAGGTAATTTGGATTCATCGAATGGTGAAGAAGTTATGAATATTCTTACCCAGTTAAATGAAGAAGGTACAACAATTGTTATGGTTACACATTCTCCGCATGATTCTGAATTTGCACACCGTATTATTCATTTGTTTGACGGACAGGTGGTAACGGAAAATTATAAAGAAAAATTCCACGTCTAAGCGCAGAGTGCAAAGGGCATAGCGCAAAGCGAAACCGAAATATTGGAGACCGGAGACAGCAGACCGGAAACCGGAAGAAAATAATTAAACTATTTCAATAATAATTTTAAAGGAGAACTGAAATGAAGATTGAAAAATTTGAAGATCTGGAAGTCTGGAAAGAATCAATGAGATTAGCTGTAGAAATATATGAGGTATTTAAAATGCTGAGTGACTATGGATTCAAAGATCAAGTTCAAAGAGCTTCAGTTTCGGTTCCCTCCAATATTGCTGAAGGTTATGAAAGGAATTCTAACAAAGAGTTTATTCAATATTTATTCATATCAAAAGGTTCTGCCGGTGAATTAAGGACTCAATTGTATCTGGCAATAGAATTGAAATTAATACCAAAAGATAAAGGGTTACAATTACTGGAAAGTTCAAAAAAAATATCAGCTATGTTATACAAACTAATTAAAACACGTAAAGAAAATTTTTAATTCCGGTCTCCGAACTGCGGATTCCGGCTTCCATTTCATAGAGGAGAAAATATGATAAAACTAAAAAATATAGAAAAGTTCTACAGCAACAAGATTATAAAGACTTATGTTTTAAGGAATGTTAATCTTGAAATTGAAGAAGGGGAATTTGTATCCGTTATGGGGCCGTCCGGTTCCGGCAAATC
>JARLHB010000383.1 GCA_031292465.1 Ignavibacteriaceae bacterium | reverse complement strand
TGTTGCAGTTGAAGAAAAAGCTGCTGTTAAAGAAACTCCTAAAGCCAATTCGCCATTGCCGGGGAAAAAATCAGAAAATACTATACGCGTAGACGTAGAGCGTCTTGACGAGTTATTGAATATAGCATCCGAACTTGTACTGGGAAGGAACAGGCTTGCGCAGGTTAATTCGGAAATCGCACTGGAGTATGAAGGAACAAAAATTTCGCGGGATCTTTCCGACGCGACAAAACAAATAGATTTAATGACAAATGAGCTTCAGCTTGTTGTAATGAAAACAAGAATGGTTAAAATTGGTAAAGTATTTAACCGTTATCCAAGACTCGTTAGGGATTTAGCACGCGATACAAAAAAAGAAGTAAACCTTATTCTAAAGGGTGAAGATACAGAATTAGATAAGACATTGATTGAAGAGATTAATGACCCGCTCGTTCACTTAATCAGGAATGCAGTGGATCATGGTATAGAAACTCCTGAAAACAGGAAACTGTCAGGCAAAGATCCTATGGGAACAGTAATCCTTTCAGCAGAACAGGAAGGAAACCAGATAATTATAACCATAGAGGATGACGGTAAAGGGATTGATCCTGAATTCTTAAAGGATAAAGCAGTTTCCAAAGGTTTAATTACAAAAGAAAAAGCAAAAGAACTTTCTAAACAGGATGCATATAATTTAATATTCATCCCGGGATTTTCGACCGCAGAAAAAGTGACTAATGTTTCGGGAAGAGGAGTCGGCCTTGACGTAGTAAAGACTAATGTAGCCAAGTTACGCGGAATAATAAGTATAGATTCTGTTGTGGGTAGGGGAACAAAGATGATAGTAAAGCTTCCTTTAACACTGGCTATAATTTCGGGCATGATTGTGAAAGTTAAATCTGAAAAAGTGGTAATACCTCTAAATTCAGTAATTGAAGTTTTAAGAGTTCATGTAGAAGATATACATACAATTAATTCTCATGAAGCAATAAGGAGGCGCGATAGTATTATCCCGCTTGTATCAATTGATAATTTACTATATACAGATAAAACAGATGCCGATAAGAGTGTTTGGCAGTATGTTGTTGTAATAGGGCTTGTTGAAAAGAGGTTTGGAATAAAAGTTGACGAATTATTAGGCCAAAAAGAAGTGGTAATTAAATCGCTTGGTAATTATTTAGGTAATATTAATGGAATAGCAGGATCTACCATAATGGGTGATGGAACGGTGGTAATGATTCTGGATATAAGTGAATTATTAAATCAGATTGCGGAATAACTTGATAAGAAAAATTACAGCGGTTATTGTGGATGACTCCGCTTTCATGCGGAAATCAATATCCATTATGCTTGAAAGCGACCCCGATATAAAAGTAGTCGGCCAGGCAAAGGATGGATTTGAAGGTTATGAGATGGTTAAGTCTCTTAAGCCGGATATTGTTACCCTGGATATTGAAATGCCGAGGATGGACGGTATAACCGCTCTTAAAAAAATTATGAGCGACTGCCCTACATCAGTACTAATGGTAAGTTCATTAACTACCGAAGGTGCGGATGTTACCATTAAGGCTCTTGAATATGGAGCTGTTGATTTTATACCTAAAGAGCTTTCTTACATTAATGTTAACATTATTAAGATAAAAGAAGAGCTCATAAACAAAATAAAGGAAATTGTAAAGCAAAAAGCCGTAAAAGAGAGGCTTAGGCGGATTCAGAGACTAAGCGGAAGTAATTCTACAACTTTTGCAAAGGCGCCTGTTGCAAGCGAACTTCCAAGAATAGGTTATAAAGCAGTGGCTTTGGGAATATCCACCGGCGGGCCGTTCTCATTGCAAAAAGTGATTCCGTTACTTTCAAATAAAATGAACATCCCGGTATTTATTGTTCAGCATATGCCGCCTAAGTTTACGAAATCATTAGCTGACAGGCTAAACGGCATGACGGAGTTAGAGGTTAAAGAGGCTGAAGGTGAAGAAATAGTACGCAATGGAGTTATTTATATAGCACCGGGCGGCTTTCACATGACGGCACAGAAAAGTACATTAGGTATAACAAAAATTCAAATATCAAAAGAACCTTCAACTACATTACACCGCCCCTGCGTTGATGTAATGATAAGCTCCATAGTAGATGTTTATGGTAAATATACACTTGGTGTAATAATGACCGGTATGGGCAAAGACGGTTTGGAAGGCATTAGAAAATTAAAAGACCTTGGCGGCTATTGTATAGCTCAGGATGAAGAATCCTGTGTTGTCTACGGCATGCCCAAAGCTATTACAGATGCAGGCTTTGCAGATGTTTCGGCACCTTTAGAAAAAATTCCAGAGATTATTAATAGAGCAGTATAATATGAAAAACAATTTTGATGAACCATTATTCAGAGAATTTAATTTTCCAACAAGAGATATCTCGGGCAATGTTATTAAAGCAGGCAGTTCTGAGGTAATCGGGAAAACTAAAGTTTCCATTGACGAAGGAAGCCATGACGGTGTAACCGTTATATTGAAAAAAGATGCAAATGATTCTATAAAAGAAATAAAATTTGTTTGTTCCTGCGGCCAGACAAAATCAATTATTCTAGATTATTCTGAATAATAATCTACAACTGTACAGATTTAGCCACATCTAAGTTCCAATTCCAATTCAATTGTTTAATCTCGCACTTATTTTTAATGGCACCTATTTTGAGTTACCATTCTAAAAAATATTAGGAGATTAAATGTCGATTTCCACAATTAAGCTATTAGAGAATTTTGTTGATTACTGCGCTACGAAGAATAAAGTAATCAGCCAAAATATTTCTAACATCGGTACAACGAATTATCAGCGTAAAGATGTAGAGTTTAAGGACATTCTATCCGGAAATATCAATACTGTTCTTAAAACTTCTGAAGAAAAACATTTTGTAACAGGAAATATTGATAATAGCGGAACTCCTGATTTTAATATTGTTAAAAGCGCCGGTAATGAAAATGAATCGGGTGTTAATAATGTAGATATTGATAAAGAAATGGCAGATTTAGCAAAAAATTCGTTGAATTTTTCATTCGCAGCTAAAAAAATCAACGCATATTTTAAAGATATCCAGGGTGTAATTAAAAGCGGAGGTGCTGCATGAAAATTGGACCTTCTTTTTCAGGATTCGATATAAGCGCAAAGGGTTTAAGTGTTCAAAGAAAAAGAATGAACCTTATTGCTGAAAATATTGCAAATGCCGATGTTACTAAAACAGCCGACGGGCAGCCTTACAAAAGAAAATTTCTTGAAATTACTGCTTCTAAAAATCAGTTTGCAGACAGCCTGGCAAGCGAAGGAAACACACTGCCGTTAAATGTTACTGAAGCCGGGCATATACCTTTTCAGGCTCCAACTCCTTTAGCAAACACTACCGACAAAAATATAAACGTAAATGAAGTTACAGATAAAAAACAGGGCAATATAGTTTATATGCCCGAAAGCCCGGATGCTAATGCAGACGGTTATGTTGAAGAATCTAATGTTAATATAGTTACGGAAATGGTAGATATGATTTCGGCTACCAGGAGTTATGAAGCAAATCTTACTGCGCTTAACTCTTCAAAACAATTATCTAAAGATTCTTTGGAGATTTAAAATGAGTATTGATATGAACCCCATAGGCAATTATTCACAGATTAACCTTAGAAATGTTAATAGGCAATCTAAACCTGCAGAAACCTTTGCCGCGGAAAGTACTAAAAGAACGGAACAGACAAAGCAGGGAGCGTTAACACCGGAAGAAAAGACTTTCTTTGCAAATATGTATCCTGCAAATAAGTCTGAAGTAGCAGACTATCACTTTTACGAAAAGAGTGGGAAACTATCCGGTGTACAAATTGGATCTTTATTTGATAGGAGAGGTTAGAAATGATAATTAACTCTATAAGTAATATTGCGCCTGAAATTGCTAACACCCTTCAGGTTGAAAAAAAGAAAGACGTGAAATTTGATAACGTGCTTACGGACTTTATCGGGCAGGTGAACCAAACACAATTAGACGCAAACAATATGACAAATAATTATATAGGCGGGGGGAATATAGAAATTCAGGATGTTATGATTGCAGGCGAAAAAGCTTCCACAAGTTTGCAGCTTTTAACTGAAATCAGAAATAAAGCATTAGATATGTATAAAACACTCACTAACATTCAAATTTAACGACAATGAAGGAAAGCCCTTTTAGTTCTATAATAAATATTTATAATAAGCTGACGCTTCAGCAGAAGCTGGTTATTGGAGGCGCTGTTGGCCTTACAATGGTTCTGCTGGGAATTTTATTGTTTTTTCTGAATCAGCCTAATTATACGTCACTTTACTCAAATCTTTCTCAGGATGATGCGGCAAAAGTAATTGATCAATTGACAGCGCAGAAAATTCCTTATGAAATAACCGACAATGGTAAAACAATAAGGGTTCCTAAAGAAAAAGTATATGAGGAAAGAATTACCCTTGCAGGAAAAGGTATTCCAAGCTCAGGCATAGTTGGTTATGAAATATTTGACAAATCAACTATGGGTATGTCTGACTTTATGCAGAAATTAAATTATCAAAGAGCGCTTGAGGGTGAATTAACCAAAAGCATAATGGAAGTTGACGGAGTTGAGGGAGCCAGGGTTCATATTGTTATACCGCAAAAATCAGTATTTAAAGATGAACAGAAGCTTCCTACTGCCGCTGTTGTACTTAAGCTTAGAAACAGCGATGCAATTTCAAAAGGCAATATTGCAGCAATAGCGAACCTTGTATCAAGCAGTGTTGAAGGATTAATTCCCGGTAAAGTTACTATAGTTGATACTAAAGGGAAGCTGCTTTCAAAAGATGATGATGGCGATCCGCTTGCAGTTTCCAGTGCAAAACAATATGAAATAAAAAAATCCGTCGAAAATTATTTAGCACAAAAAGCACAGGGTATGCTGGATAATGTACTTGGTTATGGCAATACAATAGTTGAGGTTAACGCCGATTTGAATTTTGACCAGGTTGAAAAGACTATGGAATCTTATGACCCCAACTCTCAGGTTGCAATAAGTGAGCAGAATGTTAAAGGGGAAAATAACGGTAGAACGTTAAGTGATTCCACTGCACAGGTAAATCAAAATACTACTACTAATTATGAAATAAATAAGTCAATAGAAAAAGTTATTGCCGGTTCAGGAAATGTTAAGCGTTTAAGTGTTGCAGTAGTAGTTAATGATGTGTCAAAAGAAACTAAAAATGGCGATAAAATTGTAAACACATCCGAACCCAGGTCCAAGGATCAGATGGATAAACTGGAGGGAATTGTAAAGAACTCGGTAGGAGTGGATTCAACCCGTAATGATCAGGTCTCAATTGTAAATATTCCTTTTGAAACCAAAGATATAGATGGTGGAAAAATTGCTGAACCCGGCATTTTTGATGACATGAATAAATGGGTTAATCCATTGCTTATGATAATTGCAGTTGCCGCTTCAATATTTTTACTAAAGGGT
>JARLHB010000035.1 GCA_031292465.1 Ignavibacteriaceae bacterium | reverse complement strand
TTTCCTAAACCCCGGAGGTTTGGGTTAATTATCACCTCAAAAATAAAATTATTTTGTTGTAGAAGTTAAGTTTAAAAGGTAAAATTAAGAAGTATAACTAAATAAAAAATTCAGAAAAGTTAGCCAGGTAATAAAAAAGAAGAGCATCCCTTCATAAGTTTATAGGTAAAACCAAATACAAATAAACCAAAAAGAAAGGACGCTCTTATGGGTAGTGAAAATAAAATATTAGACTTTAATAGTCAACGGTTTTATATCGGTATAGACGTACACAAAAGGAACTGGAATGTGACAGTCAGGAGTGGAGGGTTGGCACTGAAGACATATTCAATGAATCCATCACCTGAAGAGTTAAGTAAATACCTTAATGAGAAATATCCAGGTGGAAGCTTTAATAGTGTATATGAAGCAGGATTCAGCGGCTACTGGACACACCGGCAGTTGGAACAGTTAGGATTCAATAATATAGTGGTATCACCGAACGAGGTGCCAACAAACGGAAAGGAAAAGATATACAAGACAGATAGTGTTGATTCCAGAAAATTAGCCCGTGAATTAGAAAATGGTTCAATAAAGGGTATATATATACCGAGTTTGTTATATCAGGAGCTAAGATCTCTTGTACGCCTAAGATGCCAGATAATGAAAAGCAACGTAAGGCTAAAGAACCAGATAAAGAGTTATTTGAATTTCTATGGACATAAGATACCGGAGAATTACCAGACAAAACATTGGTCAGGAATATTTATAAAATACTTAAGATCGCTTAGCTTTGAATATGCAATTGGCAAAGCGCAATTAGAGATATATCTTGAAGATTTAACATCGAAGAGAGAATTATTAGTAAGAATTATAAAGAAAATAAAAGCATATTGTCTGGAATATGGATTTTCAGAAGATATACAGTTATTAATGACGGTACCAGGGATAGGATTTGCAACGGCAGTAACAATATATGCGGAACTGATGGATATAAACAGATTTTCAAAATTGGATAACCTGGTAAGCTATGTAGGATTAAGCCCTGCGGTAAGTTCAAGTGGAGAAAGGGAAAATACACTTGGTTTGAAGATGCAGCACAATGGATACTTGAGAAACTTACTAATAGAAGCAGCATGGATAGCAGTAAGGAAAGATGCTGCACTGACTTTAAGCTTTAATGAATATCTCAAAAGAATGAGTAAACAGGAAGCGATAATAAAAATAGCCAAAAAACTTCTTAACAGAGTAAGAACTGTTTGGAAGAAAAAACAAGAATATGTTTGTTCAGTAATAAAATAAATATCAGAAAATAATAGTTCTTTTGCTTGACCATTACAAATTCCTTGCCCTGGAAATAATATTAAGGGTTATTCGTAGATTGTGGCAGCAGTTATATTGTAATTTTTACTTCTTGCGGCCCGAATTGATTTTCAAAAAGTACTATTGTTCGGAACCGTTTATAACAGATTGAAATTATTTTTAGATATTTATTAGAAAGGCATTGCCAAAAAAACAGGGAAAGGGTTAAACGATTTTCTGACCATCTTAAAGTTTGACTCTTTCCAATTACAAAATAAAAACTATGAAGGCATACAAGCTCTCTGCCTATACTTGACTTTTAACATAACAGGAACTTGATTAATCAAGTTCCTACCATTCTAAGAACGCAAGTTCATTTATATCATTTTAATAATCTGTTATTTTGTGCTCATATCATGTTTTACCATTGTACCTCCGGCTTTTGGCATAGCCATTCCTTTAGAATAAGCCGGGGTCTAAAGTACCCGCCACAAAATTCAGAACTTTAGCCCATTGCTAATAATTTTTCTTGCTATTTATAAGCGGAATGGAGAAATTAATTTATACTGAAATAGGCAGGTATAAAAGTTTATCCGGGGTTTAGAAATGAAAAAATATTTATTTATAAAAAGGTCTCTGCACCAATGGCATTAATAAAAGGTTTACAAACTACCTGGAAAATTCTCTGGAGAATATTATTATTTTATCTTGCCTGGGCTGTCCTTTTAGCATTTCTCTTTGTGCCGTTTGGGTCAAAAGTCGGCGCATGGTATAAGACAAACCCTGTTGAGACACGACTGTACGGCGATATAGTAACTATTGTTACTATGCTTACAGCAACGTGGTTAGCGCTAAAATTTATTGACCGGCGTGCTTTTAAAACTATTGGTTTCGCTTCCGGTAACATCATAAAAGACTTGTTTACCGGTGTTGTAATTGGAAGCGTTTGGTTATGTGCCTCTTTAGGTATTGCCTGGATATTTGGCTGGGCAGTACCGGTTTACCCGGCCGGCTTTTCATGGAATATCCTGCTGATTTCGGCTGTCTCTATGTTATTGAATGTAGCTGCACAGGAATTGCTGCTTTGCGGATTTATTTTTCAGACAATACGTAACCGCTCTAATGTAACAATAGCAATTATTATTTCCGCAGCATTATTTGCTGGCTATCATTTAGGAGCGTTCAAGGGTGAATGGCTGCCGGCTGTCAATGTCTTTGCTGCCGGAGTATTCTTTTGCATAGCCTATTTAATAACTAACAATTTATGGCTGCCTGTTGCAATCCACTTTTCATGGGATGTCCTGTTAGGGCCGGTTTTTGGAATAACTGAGAGCGGCCGGAGTAATTTAGGCGGCGGCTGGAAGATGTTTACTGTAAACGGCCCGAAGTTGTTAACAGGCGGTCCGTTTGGTATGGAAGGGGGACTGATTGTTACGATAACTACGGCTATAACAATAATATTTATTCTCATATTCTATCGTCAAAAAATCGAAAAGCTTTTATAAGGGACTGAAGTTACACATAACTGTACAGCGAAACAACGATTCGCTGTACAAAAACATTTTTTGCAATATTTGATTTAGTCAGAATAACAGCTTATATTTTGTCTTAAATTAAGACTAAATAAGGATGCTAATGAAAGATATAAATGTTGCTAATGATATTATCCCTGTGGGTGAGTTCAAAGCGAGAATGGCGCAATATTTAAAAATGGTACAAGAAAACGGCAATTCTCTTGTCCTTACACAGAACGGTAAACCGGCAGGCGTTTTATTGTCCCCGGCAGAATTTGATGAATTGAGGAAAACAAAATTATTTGTAGAATCAGTTGCTCGCGGGTTAACAGATTCCGAAAAGGGTGATGTATTAACGACTGATCAACTTAAAGTGGCGCTAAAGAAAGGACGTTCTAAATAAATGCGATGAAGGTTTTCTGGACAAAGGAATCTCTCCAACGGCTTAGGGAAATAGAATTGTATATTTCCCGTGACAATTCTATTGCTGCTGAGAAATTTATTGATAAATTGGTTGAACTTGCAGAAACATTAACTACAAATTCAAGGAGGGGAAGAGTAGTACCGGAATTTTCTATCCCTGAAGTCAGAGAATTATTATTTAGGAATTACAGAATAGTCTATATTATAAAAAAGAGTAGAATTGATATACTTACTGTATTTGAACGCCATCAGTTAATTAAAAAAGAACGGATAATTTGAATTAGTATTTCTTAATATGGTTGTGATAAAATAAATATTAAATGGGCTATGAAAGTATTTGAAATTATAATTTACTTGCTAATAATTTCGGTAAATGCCTTTGCACAGCAACCCGAATTTATCAAATCTGATTCAACAAATTTACCGGAAGAAATATTTATTAAAACAAAATTTGTTGAAATAAAGAGTGTTCATGAAATCCCGGTAAAAATAATATCAAAAATGAAAAAATGTGTAAAGGAAAATAATCGCAAATTTATGGCTAATCCGGGTGAATTTTTTAACTCAACTGATAATATTATTGGTAAATTTCCATGTCGGAGGCTTATTTTTGCAGGGAAGTCAAGTCAATATTATTTTATTTATTATGAATCGGGGGGAATCGGTCTCCGTTTGGTCCTGCTAATGTTCGACTATCTGGAACCAATACCTAAATTACTTTTGGCACTGACATCTTTTGAAAAATATAAATCTATAGGAGAGCTTCAAACTGAGATGAAAAATGAACTTCCGTTAATGAACATTAATGATTGGCGCTATAAAACTAACATATACTCAGAAAATAAAAAGTTAATAAAATGGGATGTATACAATTTTTTAAATTTCTGATATACCTTCATTTATTATATAAAAGCTGGCTATTTAGTTCAAGAATGGACATATTTGGGTGCTTTTAGATGTAATTCTAAATGTTTTAAATCCTGCATTATTTCTTTATAATAAATTGAATTCAAGATGATTTAGAGTTATTTTTAGTGTTGAATAATTGTGTTGTTAGATTAATAACTAAAATAGTGGAGTTGAAATGTTAGAGAAAATTAAAGAACTGTTAGGCAAGGAAGCTGAAGCGTTATTAACATATAAGGCTAAATTTCCAAAAGAGAAATTAAATCTTCCTGGTCCGGATTTTGTCGATAGAATATTTGCACAAACCGATAGAAATATTAACGTACTTAAGAATCTACAGTGGATTTTATCCAGCGGAAGATTAGCCGGCACAGGCTATGTTTCAATTCTCCCTGTTGACCAGGGTATTGAACATTCAGGCGGCGCTTCATTTGCTCCTAATCCTGATTATTTTGATCCTGAAAATATTGTTAAGCTTGCTATTGAAGGCGGCTGTAACGCTGTAGCATCTACACTCGGCGTTCTGGGCATGACCTCCAGAAAGTTTGCTCACAAAATTCCTTTCATAGTAAAAATTAATCATAACGAACTTTTAACATACCCTAATAAAGCAGACCAGATTATGTTTGCTGGTGTTGACCAGGCTTATGATATGGGCGCTGCTGCAGTTGGCGCTACTATTTATTTCGGTTCTGATGAATCCGCAAGACAAATAGTTGAAGTTAGCCAGGCTTTTAAATTTGCCCATGAATTAGGCTTAGCTACCATACTATGGTGCTATTTAAGAAACCCCGCTTTTAAGACAGCGGAAAAAGATTACCATGTTTCTGCAGATTTAACAGGACAGGCAAATCACCTTGGCGTTACAATCGAAGCTGATATTATCAAACAAAAACTCCCTGAATGCAACGGCGGTTTCACCGCATTGAAATTCGGTAAAACAAACAAGAAAG
>JARLHB010000382.1 GCA_031292465.1 Ignavibacteriaceae bacterium | reverse complement strand
TTTATCTCCACATAAAAAAGCTTACTCCATTTCCCTCAGTAAATATTCTTAATATGAAAAATAACCTGTAATAACTTTATAAATATTAATAACAATATCAAGGTGCTGTTTTAAAAATATTGCTTTGTTTTATTAACGGCGAACAGTGTGGCAGAAGGCAATTATGATTGTTCATGACAATATTAAATGATTCAACTCATAATTAAATAGCTGCATCACAACATTATTCTCAACGTTATACGAAATTTACTTACATATTATTGCAACAGTGAAAGTTTGTTATTAAGACGGACCGCAGTTTATTATTCTATCGAAAGAATAAAATAAATAAGGAAAATATGTACTATTACATTAAATAATTAAAATTGAATTAGCGCATAAAAATGAAACTATATACATTAATACTGTATGAAAATACAATTACAAGTATATCCATTGCTTTTGGTATTTTATAAACTGCATGATGATTTAATAAAAATAATAGCGTAATACCATATATCATTTAGAAATAATGCCAGTCTTTGCATGTCGGTGTTTAAAACAAATATATGTCCTGAGACATAGAAATCTTATAATTATGCAAATAATTGGCTTGAAATAAAAATAAAAAATGGTTAAATTAGTTAAGTAAATCTTGTAATTAGTTACTTATTTTAAAGTTGTATGTAAAAATTAGGGTAAAAATGAGCATTATTTTTGACAGAATGTCTGAAAGAATTGAAGAATGGAGAATGGAAGACTGGCAGCTGAAGAGCAAGGGAGGTAATAAAGTTTTATCTGAAGTTACTGTAGCTCAGGCTTACGGCGGTATGAGGGGAGTAAGGGCCCTTATTTGTGATACTTCAAGAGTCCCTCAGGATAAAGGATTAATCGTACGTGGAATGCCGCTTGCTGAATTGGTTGATAAAACTCCGGAAGAAGTTTATTTCTTAATGCTTACAGGTGACCTGCCAACCAAGGATGAATTAAAAAGCTTTACTGATGATATTAAAGCCCGCAAAAATGTGCCTGCTTACGTATGGGATTTATTAAGAGCAATGCCAAGGGATACGCATCCTATGGTTATGCTTAATTCCGCAATCCTTATTATGCACAAAGAGTCTGTATTCGCCGATGAATATGATAGAGGAATAAAAAAGGACGATCAATGGAAATCCACGCTTGAAGATGCTTTGAATTTAGTAGCTAAGTTACCTGCAATAGCAGCAGGCATTTATAGAATGAAATTTAACAAAGGTGAAATTATACCTCCGGATTCAAGTATGGATTTAGCCGGCGATTATTTCCATATGCTTGGAGTTTCGGATGTGCCGGATTTTAAAGACCTTATCAGGCTTTATCTTGTTGCTCACTGCGACCATGAAGGCGGTAATGTAAGCGCACTTGCAACCCAGGTTATCAGTTCTTCGCTTGCTGATTTGTATTATTCGCTTTCCGGCGCTTTCAACGGTCTGGCAGGGCCATTGCATGGGCTTGCAAATCAGGAAAGCCTTAAATGGGTACTGGAGATTATGGAAAAGTACGGCGGTACTCCAACGAATAACCAGATTAAAGAAATAGTTGCCAAGACCATGGAATCCGGAAAAGTTATACCGGGCTATGGTCATGCCGTTTTGCGCATAACAGATCCCCGGTTTGATGCATTTTTAAATTTTGGTAAAAAACATTTCCCGAATGATCCGGTATTTCTTACCGTATCCAGATTGTATGAAGTAGTCCCGGAAGAATTAAAGAAGATAGAGAAGATAAAAAATCCATGGCCTAATGTTGACGCTGTTACAGGCGCTATACTATATTATTACGGATTAAAGGAATTTTCTTATTATACGGTAATGTTTGCAGTTTCCAGGAGCCTCGGGTTAACAGCGCAAACAGTAATTAACCGGGCAATGCTTACCCCATTATTCAGGCCTAAATCAGTTTCCACTCAATATATAAGGGATATTGTAGGTTAAGTATATTAGTATCGGAAGTTACACAAAATTGCACTACGAAACCGGTCTTCCGACTGGCAGGGGCTGTTCGCAAATTAGTACATATTTTTATTACAATAAAAGAAGCGAATCGGCGATTCGCTGTACAAAAACATTGTTTTACGTAACTTTGGCTAGTATATTAAATTAGATTTAATTTAGCCGGCGTAAATATTCGGCCAACCGGTAAAAATCGGTTACTGTTCTCTTTCTCAGAATTTGTTCAACATAATTACAGTTTTTCGCACTACTGATTTATTTTCCAAAAGTGTTGACTTTCCCCTCAATTTGTACGGTAGTTCAAGAAAAACAAAAAAAAACAATAAAAGTTAAATTATTAATCACATTAAATTGAAATTCGCTGATATAAGTTCTATATTTGGAAACAAAAACGAATAACATGTCTGCTAAAAATAAAACAAAATTTATCTTCGTCACCGGCGGGGTAGTCTCATCTTTAGGAAAAGGAATTTCAGCCTCTTCGATAGGACTCCTACTTAAGCAACGCGGTTTTAGAGTAACAATTCAAAAATTTGATCCTTACATCAATATTGACCCTGGGACGATGAGTCCGTATCAACATGGAGAGGTGTTTGTTACAGACGACGGGGCAGAGACAGACTTGGATTTAGGCCACTATGAGCGCTTTATTGATGTCCCAGTTTCGAAAAATAGTAATGTAACGACAGGTACGATTTACTGGTC
>JARLHB010000381.1 GCA_031292465.1 Ignavibacteriaceae bacterium | reverse complement strand
CAAGGATTTGTCCTATTACTTTTTCATTTATCTTTAATCTTTCTTTCCCCCAGTAGTCAATCAAAATTTTTCTATTAAGGTTTTTCTTTTTACCTTTTAGTGGTAAAGCAATCTCTTCGGCAGGGTTTGATAAGGCAATGGTTGTATTAATCAAATCGTAAGCAGGAGACAATTCAACTTTATTATTATGTGTTATCAATGAGAAATTCTTTAAATGCTGATCTTCGTTGCCAACAAGAAAATTAAATATTGTTAACCGGAACAATTTTATTTTTTCGATAACAGGGAAACTACAATAACTGTCTATAATCAAAGTAAGTTTTTCCATGCTATAGTCATATTTCGTATCCCTGCTGTTTCCTGAAAGCTGGGCAAAGTCTTCCAAAGAATATTTTTTATTTATACCGTACCTGTCAAACCGTTTAATAAAGTACGTCAACCTTCCGTCAATTGAATAAACCATTCCATGAAGGGGGGCATCCAAGCCGGCAATTTTGGCAAGCTTCATTGTTAAATCTTCATTTTCGGGGAGCTGCGGATATAAAGTACTTTGAGGTTTTAGAATGTATATTCCACCAGTATCCACAATTTCAAAGATATTATCTATTACTTTCAATTTGGCGCTTAATTTCGGTTGAACACCCTGTATTGACATTTTAGCTGCCCTGGCGGCGGCTTCTTTTAACTGTTCTTCCTGTGTTAAAGGAATATCTTTTAATTCCTTTAAATTATTCGATAAGAGTTTTAATCCCTTATCGGAATATTTTTTCTCTCCGCAGGGCATATATGTTATCGGACAAATATTCATTATTCTTCGCTCACTGATACTGAACCGACAAGATCTTTACCAACAAGTACAAGCTGAGAAAAGAAATCATTACGGTCGATTTTAGCTTGCCGCACTAATGCATCAAGCTGCGTTCCTTCGGGAAGTAAACCCTCGAAAAAAGGCGGGAAGTTATTATATTCATATTCCTTTTTTGAAATCGGCATTGTTAATGAGATTGCAGGACCATTATAGTTCTCATCGTAAACAAATTTATATTTCTTGCCTTTTTCAATCTCTAATAAATCCCCAGCGTAATTGCCGAAATTATATACTTTCGCCTTTTTCATTTTCCTTCTGCATTAAATTAATAAAAGGGCTATCAAACTTCATCTTGATATTCAGAACTCCAAATATCTTAACTAATGTATTCAGACGGATGGATTCCTTACCTTTTTCAATATCATAAACAACTGTTTTTCCGACACCCGCTAAATCAGCTAATTGCTTCTGAGTAAGCCCGCTTTTAGCTCTACAATATTTCACAATTTGTGCAATCTCTTGTGTAATGTCCATATTATTCCCGCCATAACGGTAATTGTTATCTTTTCTGCCTAAATTTAGTTCCCAAATTAATGAAAAGCAAATATTTTACTGTTATGGCAGTAAAATTAGTATTATATGTGGGAAAACGAGGAAATTCATAATCAATATCCGAATATTACTGCCATAGCAGTAATATTCATCGAAATTAAAATTTCAAATACTCATCCCAAATTTTAAAAAGCTTATAAGTGGCTTCAATATCCCCGCCGCAATAAACTGCAATATCTTTTATTCTTCCCGCTTCATAGAGAGTTTTTACCTCCATGCCGGAAATATCTTTTGACTTAGGCGATTCTATACCGAATGCGTGGCAGTAAAAATCAAGATTGAATTTGCGTGTTATTCCATAGTATGTAAACTGTTCGAGCAGGTCTATGTGAAGCGAGGTATCATACCTGTTCGTCATAAAATTCTTTGAAGGCTTAATTTTATTTAATGCAGACCGCATCATTAAAAATGGTATATCAAAATTCCGTCCGTTAAACGAAATAAACCGGTCGGTTTTTTCCGCAATCCTCCAAAAAGATTCCAGCATTTCCCCTTCATTCAACCCCTTATAATTAACATTCTTCTCTTTATTAAACCATTCTTCATTTTCGCTGCTTTCATAATAGATGAATGATTTTTCTTTCTGCACGTCATATAATCCTATTACTATAACTTTAGCGGTAAAAGGATAAAGGGATGTATAGCGGATTGAATCGTCAATCTTTTTTTCTTTCTCTTTTTGATTATCTGACTTTTGTGCATCTCTCAGCAAGTATTCCTGCTGGCTCTCGGCAAGTGTTTCAAATGGGAAAGAAACTGTTTCAATATCAAATACTACCTGGCGCATATAAATCCCCGGTTTGATATTTTAAAAGTTAATTAAAAAGAATTCCAAACCACTTAATTTCCGGTTGCTTTGAACAACCTTAAATAACCGGACTTATCAATATTGCTCTAATACAAGTAATAAACGTATAAGCTAACAATCAGGATATGAATAGAATCCCCCTGCCAAAGCAAGAGAGACACAGGAATTTAAAGCAGATTCCCTTCAAATGTTTTTATTTTTTCTTTTATACTTTCCGGAACAGGTACGGACTTCTGATTATGATAATCAAATGAAACTAATTTGGTTACTGCCGCCGCCGCCTGAATGCTTTTATTTTCACACTTAATTATTATCAGATGATCAACATCTGTACTTTTATTACCGATTTTGGTTACCCTTGTCAGGATCTCCAGTTCATCACCTAACAATATTGGCGTTATATAATCTATTTCTATTCTTGCTATTATAACACCAAAATTTAGGCTGTCTTTTGGCACTTCAAATACATCATTAAAATATGCTATGCGCGCTTCTTCAAGGAAAGATAAATATGCAGCATTATTCACGTGGCGCAATGCATCAAGGTCTGAAAATCTTACTTTTATATTAATCTTATGCTTAAAGTCTTTTTCTTCCATCAATTTATTTTCGCAATTATTATGAAAATATTTCCTTAAATACTTTTTTAGTTTTTTCTATCTCATCAAAACTTACATCAAGGTGAGTAATAACCCTTATAAATCCGGGCTTACCTTCCGAAAGAAGTACGCCATGGCTTTTAAATCTTTCAATGGCTTGCTCAATACTTAAAGTTTTGGCTTTGAAGATTATAATATTAGTCTGAACTGTATTCAGGTCTATTTCAAGAGAAGGTATTTCTGCAATTACTTCTGCAAGAATTTTTGCTTTCTTGTGGTCTTCTGCAAGGCGGCTAATATTATTCTTCAGTGCATAAAGCCCTGCCGCAGCCAAGATGCCAATCTGCCGCATTCCGCCGCCCCATGATTTACGCACTCTGAACGCTTCCTCAATAAAGCCCTTTGTACCGGCAATAATAGAGCCAGCCGGGGCGCCAAGCCCCTTAGAAAGACAGCATGAGATTGAATCAAAATGCGAAGCATATTCTTTTACGGAAATCCCTGTCTCAACAGAAGCATTCCATATTCTTGCGCCGTCAAGGTGAAATAGTAAATTATGTTTCTTAACTAATTCTTCTACCCGTATAATATTTTCAATCGGTTGTATCGTTCCGCCGGCACGGTTGTGAGTGTTTTCTAATTCCACTACTTTTGTCCTCGGCATGTAATATGCGCTGGCAGGCCTGATACATGGTTCTATTTGCTCCGGAGTAATTACGCCCATTTCCCCCGGGACAGGCATCATTTGTATGCCGCTCAGTTTAGCCGGGGAACCTGACTCGTACTGAAAGATATGTGCATCTCTTTCACATATTATTTCATCGCCGGGGTTAGTTAATACATTAAGGCACAACTGGTTTCCCATTACTCCGCTTGAAACATATAAAGCTGCTTCTTTGCCCAATAAATCAGCCGCATATTCCTGCAGTTCATTAACCGTAGGGTCTTCCTGAAATACATCATCGCCGACTTCGGCTTCATACATTGCTTTGCGCATTTCAATCGAGGGTTTGGTAACTGTATCACTTCTAAGGTCTATCATTCTTGCCATAATAAAATATAATTATTGTTGTTAAAATTAGAATTATTTAAATATAGTAATTAATTTATAAAATGTTCATTTGGAATTTAATATTCATCGCGTTTGCATAAATAATATATAAAAGAACACAGTATTCAATTCGGGATTATTGATATCATTGCTCTGCTTTTCTGTGAAATACTCTAACGCTACGAATTAAAATAATTTTTCTAATTAACTTTTTTTTATTTTTTCTTCCAGCCATGATTTTATTATTTCAAACCGGAACATATTACTCTCAAGGTTTTTTATATAAAAATGATATGTCGATTCGCTGTCACAATCTATAAAATATCCATTCATCCTTAAAAATACATCTGCGGCAAAAAATGAAATCCTTTTATTCCCGTCTATAAAAGAATGATTCATAGCTAAACTTTCTATTAATGCTGCCGTCTCATCATATATACTTTTATAATAACCGGTTTGCGGTCTCATAACAGCAGCATCTAAGGATTTTTGATCCCGTATTCCATGGATTCCGCCGAATTCTTTAATTAATTCTTTTTGAATAAAGATTACATCTTCAACGGTTAAATATTTTTTCATTTGGCTAATAATTCGCCAAGGTGATAATTGCTTTTTATACTCTCTTTCAAATAATCAATTACTTCTTTGTTTATATTTTCACCTGCCGCATCTTTTTCCGGTAATTTAATATTGAAAGGCAACCCTTTATATTCTTCGATTAAGCTATAATAAATATTTATTGCTTCCGAATGGTTGATGCCCAACCGTTCAAGTATTTTGGAAACCCTTTCCTTCTTTTTCGGGTCTATCATTGCTCTTACTGTTACAGTTTTCATTTTGTTTTACCTTTTAGTATTTTTCCAAACATAGCCGTATTATAGCCATATTTATTGCAAATTTCAATATAATTTACAGGCTATATTAGCTGATATTGACAACAACCGGTAATTCAATTGTGGCTGTTTTTATGGTATCACTATTTATGAAAACGCAGATTATGACTTCCTGACAAAAAACTATAACTTTAGTTTTATCTTTAATCTTTTAAGTATATATATCCCTAATATCCAGATTGATACAATTGAACAAATTGCAGGAACGAGCAATGGATATTTTGTAAAAAAAGTTTCTGTATTTTCAAGCTGTACATCACCGGCAATAAAAGTTTTAGTAAATAATTCCGACTGGGTAATTATCCT
>JARLHB010000380.1 GCA_031292465.1 Ignavibacteriaceae bacterium | reverse complement strand
TTCATAATTCTGAATTTTGTAAGATGAATAACTACTGCCGTAACCAACATAATCATTACTATTATCTTCACGGTAATCATAAAAATCATCTGTAATATTCGCTCCAAAAGCGTAGAATATATCGCTCGCATCAGCATATTTATTATAGCTAAAATTCAGTGCCAGGTCCAATTGTGTATTATTGGTTTTATCCTTTAGATTATTAGTATTACGACCATCATCTACTTCCCTCTTATAATTATAAGAGCCGCTTACGTTAAAATTCATGGAAAGGACACGGTCGTCGGATTCTTTTAATAAATAGTATTGAGGATTTAGAGAATACATCAGGTTAACATTGGAAGTGGAATGGTTCATATCATAATTATAATCGCTGGTATTATGATAATAAGTGGAACTTTTTGAAGAATTAAAATTTAGATTGGTATTAAACCAAAGTGAATGCAGATCCGTATCCGGTATCTTATATTTAGTAAATAAGGAAGGATCGGCGTTGCCCAGTCCATAGTTTTGCGCCTTAGCAAGACTTGAAAAAATTACAATAACAATTAAGGATACGATTAGATTTTTCATTTAATACTCCCGACTTTTTATTTAGATCTCACCTGATTAATTTGAATAACAAATTAAAAGACGGATTAATCCACAATTTTTCCTAAGAAAATATTTTAGACTAACCGAACTTTTTATTTAACACTTAAAATATTTGTTATCCCTATATGTAACATAATAAATATACTACAATTATGCACCGTGGGGAAAATTAAGGGACTATTTTCCCAGCTTTGTAAAAGTTGCAACTGCTCGTTACATTTTTGATATAAATAGAGCCAATTTAACTGTATAAACCCAATATTTTGCTCCCAATCAATGTTTTTCAATTTGGTTTGAAATACTTTTTCAATAAGGTTATGTTTATATTTACGATATGTATAATGAATCAGCCTGCTGACGGAAGGCTATAGTAAATGCGTAAAATAATATGAATCTCCCTATTTATTTAGATAATCAGGCAACTACGCCTGTTGACCCAGAAGTGTTTGAAGCAATGAAGCCCTATTTCCTTGGCAAATTCGGCAATGCCTCAAGCAAAAGCCATTCATTCGGATGGGAAGCAGAAAGCGCTGTGGAAAATGCGAGAAAGATTATTGCGCAATTTATTAATGCTAAACAGGCTGAAGTCTATTTTACCAGCGGTGCAACTGAATCTATAAATCTGGCTCACTTTGGAATTGCTGAAGCGTATCTTTCAAAGGGCAATCATATTATTACTTCCAATATAGAACACAGCGCTGTTGCCGAGTCGCTTCATCTTTTAGAGGAAAAAGGATTTGAAATAACCTTTCTGCCTGTAAATAACCAGGGCTTCTTAAATTTAAATCAATTAGAAGATTCAATAAAAGAAAGCACAATACTTGTTTCGATTATGGCTGCCAATAACGAAATCGGGACTATAAATAATATTACGGAAATTGGGAAAATTTGCAGGGCAAATAATGTACTGTTTCATACGGATGCATCTCAGGCGCTGGGCAAAGTACCTTTTGATGTTGAGGCTTCCAATGTTGATGCTGCTTCTTTTACAGCGCATAAAGTATACGGCCCTAAAGGAACAGGCGGAATTTACATAAGGAACAGCAATCCGAAAGTTAAGATTGTGCAGCAGCTTTATGGCGGCAGCCAGGAAAAAAGTATTCGCCCCGGTACCCTGAACGTTCCCGGTATAGTAGGATTTGGTAAAGCTGTAGAAATTTGCTCGGAAAATATTGGCGAAGAATCAAAAAGAATAAAATACCTGCGGGATAATTTATATAAAGGGCTTCTTTCTTATCTTGATGATGTTTTATTAAACGGCTCCTTAGAAAACCGGCTTCCGAACAATTTGAATTTATGTTTTAAGTATGTCCGGTCTGAAAACTTTTTAACAGAAATACGGGATATAGCCATATCCATCGGTTCTGCATGCAGCTCGGCGGTTCAAAAGCCAAGCCGCATACTAAAAGCTATAGGGCTCTCCGATGAGCTGGCTTATTCATCAATAAGATTCGGAATCGGCCGGTTTAATACCGAAGAAGAAATTGATTATACGATACACAGAGTTGTTGAGACTGTAAATAAATTAAGAAATATCTCTCCTGCTAGAAAATTAAGGCAAGAAGAGCTGACAAAATAATTATTAAAGGATAACAAATTGGAATATACAGAATTAATAAAAAACGACTATAAAGTCTTTCTTCAATTTTTAAAAGCAAGATATCCGGTATTTCATAATTCAAATTTTTTCTTCAGGGAACTTCAATTCGGGGTTTCAAAATACCTGGAGAAAAAAGGAATAACAATATCTAATGGAGAAGCGGAAAAAATTGCATTGGAAGTCGCCTCATTCCTGGAGAATGATGGTATTTTAGTAAGGGTGAATAGTCATGGCTGGAGAATAAATTACAAAGAATTTGTGACGACAGTTTCAGGTGACCCGCTCTAAGTGGTTTTAATTCATCAAAAGTGATATGTGCCTTGACAATTAAAAAAATATTTTTCCATATTTAACCAGCAAAAAGGATAGGACTAATGTCAAATACTCAAACAGAAGCTGAAATAAAAATAACTGAAAAAGCAGCAGTTGAAGTAAAAAATATAATGAATGAGAACAGTATTCCGGATGGTTATGGATTAAGAGTAGGAGTAAAGGGCGGCGGATGTTCCGGCTTAACTTACACTCTCGGGTTTGATGCGGAAGCTAAAGATGGTGATACTGTGATTGAACTGAATGGTGTTAAACTTTTCGTTGACGGTAAAAGTCTCTTTTATTTATCCGGAACGGAATTGGATTTTACCAGCGGATTAAACGGCAGAGGGTTTATTTTTAATAACCCGAATGCAACTAAAACATGCGGCTGCGGCGAATCATTTAGCGCCTGACGGTTTTATTTTCAATTCTATTTGGCATTGGATTAGTGTTCATTCTTTTTGTTTTCATTAAAGAAATGATTTTTAATAACTTTTCGGAGAAAAAACAAATGGGTAAATTCGAACTTCCTAAATTGTCTTACGCTTATGACGCATTAGAACCTTTCATTGATAAAACAACAATGGAGATCCATCATTCAAAACATCATAATGCTTATGTTACAAATCTGAATAATGCAACTGCCGGTCCGGAATTTGAAGGCAAGACTCTGGATGAATTAATTAAAAATATTTCCAAGTATCCGGTTCCTGTAAGGAATAACGGCGGCGGCGTATTTAATCATAATTTCTTCTGGTCGTTACTAAAAAAGAACGAAGGCAAAGGCCCTGAAGGTAAATTAGCAGATGCAATAAACGCATCTTTCGGCTCTTTTGATGAATTTAAAGCTAAGTTCAGCAATGCTGCTGCTACAAGGTTTGGTTCAGGATGGGCCTGGTTAATAGTACAGGACGGCAAGCTTGCTGTTACATCAACACCTAATCAGGATAATCCATTAATGGATATAGCTGAACAAAAAGGTACACCAATTTTAACTCTCGATGTATGGGAACATGCTTATTATTTGAAATATCAGAACAGGCGCCCTGAATATATTGAGAACTGGTGGAACATAGTTAACTGGGAAGAAGTTGCTTCAAATTTTGCTAAGGTAAAATAAAATAATTAAGTATTACTCATACTAAGGCTTCAGCCAATTAGGCTGAAGCCTTTTTTTTATTCTAATAACCTTAAAAAGATTCAAGCCGTAGAGACGGGGCATCAGTCATGGCGAGGCCATGCCTCGACAGATGTCCCGTCTCTACAAAGGATAGACTTGTTTTCATTTGATTCTGCCGATTATTCCTTTATTTCAACAATAGTATTTTACTTGCCTTCTGCATATTCCCTGCTCTCAAATTACAAATATACGTACCGCTTGCAACGCTGACCCCTGCATCATTTGTCGCATCCCATCTGGTTAAATAATTTCCAGTCTGCATATTTTTATGAAGCAGGTGTTTTACTGCCCTGCCTTGTATATTGTATATTACCAGTTCAACATCTGCGTTTGACAAACTTTCAGGAATCTGAAAACTGATTGTTGTTACAGGGTTAAATGGATTTGGATAATTTTTTACAAGCAGATAATTACCTGTAACCTGTCCGTTTGACTTCCCAGAGTTTACTACCGAAGTTATTAAATTCAATCCTTCTACTTTTGCATTGCCGGTATTATCAAGAAGATATGCATTTACCCATGACGGCCTTAAAGCAGAAGCAAGGTATGTGTCATTCCATTCCTGGTCTGTAAGCCTGTTGAAATTACTTGTTGTATATTCATAAAAACTTAGAACAGGCCCGATAAAAGCGGTTAACCCTTCGCCCGGCAGTTCGGCAGTAAAGACACCTAAATTTATATTTCCTGTCCCAACATGCTTAACATAGCCAGCCATATTCCCATAACAGTCGGTTGGAGCGGTATGGATATCAGCTATGATATTATCCTGCGTACTGAATCCCTTAAAATTGCTCAATTCATTTTCATAAAATAAATTTGGGTACCAGCCATTGTATATTAATACTACAGAACACCCTTCAGATTGTTCTTGTTCTGAGATAACCGTCTTCAGAAAACTAATTTCAGAATCTGTAAATTGATTACCATTAAGTTCTTTCTGTGTTATGGAAATAAGAGTATCACACACATTGTATAAATAATCAAAATATTGGCTAATACTGGTTTTCAGATACGAGGTAATGTTCAAATTATCGAATTTTACTTTCCCTTTTGCAGCCATTATTTGCATGTTCCTGTATAATTCAGGGAATGGTTCAATATAAGTATAAGGGTATGAACAAATAACATATGCCCCGCTATAAGACTGTTTTGCATATAAAAGATTATCATGCCTCAATTGTGCCCAAGAAGTAAGCTGTGTGTTTAATTTTTCCTGCCAGAATGCCCCCGTCCTCATAAAAACAGGCAGTCTATCTCTGTTTGCAGGAGGATTTAAAGCTCTAATAGAATTAATCCACAAGTTGTATAAACTCCCCTGCCAATAGCCAGTATCGTAAGAATCCATAAGATATCTCAGTGCTGCAAGATTCCCGGAATAACCGTAAGTGTCAAGTTCACTTTTTAACAATTGTGCTGCAGCATCGTTGCCTAATGCAAACATCGGATCAAGTGCAGAAGGTAACATCCTGCATGACGAAATTTTATCATAAACCACCTGTGAGGCAATATAAGAATCTACAACATACCGCTGCCCAAACAACATGAATGCGGATGCCGGAATTATGCTATCAGGTTTAAAAGGATTTTCTGCTAAAATCTGAGATAATATTAATTGATATGCAAAAGTTTGTTCCTTCAGTGTATCTTGAAACGTGATTAGTTTTAAACTGTCCAGCAAATCGGCAGGATCTGATAAATTAACCGCATTTTTTAAATAGCCCAAATTATCTATAGTAACATTGTCCTGGTCGCCTACAAAAAATTTCAATAGGTTTTCAATATAATTGTATGTGGTGCTAACCTGCGAAATATCAAATAATTCTTTAATAAGCATGGCATCTACAGTTCCTCTTTTTATATCCTGGTACTGAATCTGAGTAGTATTTGGATTTTCAGCACGAGGCATAGATAAGTATATTTCAATCCTTCCCAGCCACATCATAGTTCTGAAATAATTAGCAAGTACCGGGTAAGCGTCATTAACATAATGGCCTCTGGGCTTAAATTGGCTCCAATCGTATGTTACCGGTTCAGTAGAAAATAAAGAGTAATCGCTTTCCCCTTCTGCAGCATTAACCATTGATATAACATTCTCAATTTTAGAAATATTGGCAGAATAATAAGGCGAAAAACTAAGTCCTAATAATTTGCCTGCAACAGTTATATATATATCAATGTCCATAAGCATTTGACTCATTTCAACATTGGAAGAATACTTTAAATCCAATTCTGCAATGTTTGAGTGCATGCTTGTCAGTAAAGTTTTAAGACTGTCAATTATAACAGCTACTTCAACATCCTGTAATATACGGTCATAAGATATATGGAAAGCATGAAGAACAGCATCAGTAGAAATAAACACAGGCAGATCTTTTTTATATATATCAATCAGCGCCGGAGCTATCGCATCAAATGAGAGTCTTTCACTTACCATAAACCCGTTTTTTTGAATAGATGATTTTTCCGCATCTGTAAGGCTGTATTTGGCGGCGATTGAATCAAAATATTGTGCGGTACTATAATTAAGATTGAGATTGCCGACAAACTTTCCGGCATTATGCATTTGCATAAGCCCGTCAGAATTTATATTCTGATGAGTCTGCAAAAATGTTTTATACTGTTGGATATTAAAATTGGATTGCGCCGGAAGATTAAAAGAAGCGAACAGAAAAATGACCACTACTAATGAATATTTAATAGTTTTCATAACTCTCCCTGTTTTATCAATGTATTTTAGCAAATAATTTGGCTAAAATCAATTTTATTTAATTTTATGTTATTTCGCAAAAGCCTGATGTATCTCAATTTCAATCATATTCAATTACGAAATTACGGGGTATTTAATTACCGTGTATTATAGAAACATTATGAAGTCAGCATTTAAACTTTTGTGCAATAATAAATTTCTCCGCACGCAGGAGTAAGCCCCATAAGTACAATATCATCCTTCCCGCATATATCGGGAACAGAACTAACATTAACCTTAAACCCGGCTTCGCGGAGCCTGTCTGCAAAGTCATGTCCATATATTCGCACATGATCGCTTTGTCCGAATATTCTCAAACGCTCGGAAGGATCAACTATTGTAGGATCTTCAAATGTTTTTTCAGCATCAACCGGAACCAGTAAAATAGCCCACCCGTTTTGTTTTAGGACTCTGTAGAATTCTCTCATTGCCTTCCTGTCATCTGGAACGTGTTCCAATACATGACTGCAATAAATAACATCAAAGTATTCATCCTGATATTGAATATCTGTAATATCCATTTTTAGCATAACCCGCGGGTCTAACAAATCAGCAGTAATATAATTATCGCCTAAATATTTTCTAAATCTGGATTCAAAACATTTTTCCGGTGCAACATGCAGCATCCTTTTGGGGCTTTCACTAAAAAGATTTGTCTTTTTGTTGATGTATATCCACGCAAATCGATTTCTTTCCATAGCGCCGCAATTGATGCATACTGCATCTTCCCTGGGAGGCACTCCAGCTTTTCTAAATTTACTATACTCGTGTCCGCACACAGGGCACCGCCGTCCTCTACCATAAAATAGTATCGAAAGTATAAATTTCTTTACCTGCCTTAATCCTTCTTTTACCCATTCAGGAAGCAGATTGACTATTTTTTTTAACATATGATTATTTCTTAACTTAGTATATAAACCAATACGTCAACAAGCTCCCTGAACAAAGATGCCTTTTAACGGACAATATTATTGGCGAAACGCTGCTTTGATTATTAGGTCTACATTAGATTAAATCACTTATATCAAATGTATAGCTGTACATAAACAACTTATCCGGAATATTCTTCTTCACGAAAAGTTCTTAATAAGTTTTAGTAAATGTAATAAATTAAACAAACTTAAAATAATAGATTAGTTTATCACTATAATATCCGGTTTCTTCAAACCTACAGATATTTTTGAAGAATACAATAAAAATTTAATAAGATTACTGAAGTTACTCGCAGTGTAAAGATTATGATTTAGAAGTACTAAAAATTAAACACAAATGGCAGGAGAAAATATTTGGGCTATATATGAAAAATGCGGCTAAAAGCCGCATTCTCATTTCACTTATAGTGACCCCAACGGGACTCGAACCCATATTACCGCCGTGAAAGGGC
>JARLHB010000379.1 GCA_031292465.1 Ignavibacteriaceae bacterium | reverse complement strand
CCATAGGGGTAGGCGGAAGGTCTATGGGCATGGGCGGGGCTTATGCAGCGGTAGCTAATGATGTAACTGCCGGTTATTATAATCCTGCCGGTTTGGCCCAGGTAAATTACCCTGAGGTTTCCCTTATGCACGAAGAACGCTTTGGAAATTTAGTTAACTATGACTATGCTGCTATTGCAATACCTTATGGTAAAGATATGAGCTTTGGCCTAAGCATTATCAGGCTGGGGGTAGACGGAATTCCGGATACAAGGGGTGCATTAATTGACAGAAATACAGGCGAAGTTATTTCCGATCCTAATTTTATTAACTCTTCTTCTGCCGGGCTGGACTATAGCAAAATAACCGAGTTTAGTGATCAGGATTGGGCAGTTTATTTATCCTTTGCTAAAAAATATTCCGATAAGTTTTATTACGGCGCTAATGTAAAACTGATTTATGAAGGTATTGCGGAATATAACGCGTATGGCAATGGGTTTGACGTCGGCGCCTGGTACACGCCTTTTGAGAATTTTTCTCTCGGCGCTAACCTTCAGGATATAACTACCACGCTCGTAGCCTGGAGTACCGGCACGAATGAATTGATTTCTCCTACAGCAAAGATTGGCGCTGCTTATAAGTTTAATTTTTTCGGAGGCCAGATAACTCCCGCGCTCGATCTGGATATTAGATTTGAAAACAGGCAGTATGCATCGGAATACAATGTCGGACCGGTCAGTTTTGATATGAATACGGGATTAGAATACAGTTTTAAAAATATATTTATGGTTCGGGCTGGATATAACGAGGTTAAGCAGTTTACTATCGGTGCCGGAATAAAGCTTCCAAAACTTAATATAGATTATTCATTTGCAAGATTTAGCCAATCTGAAATAGAAAGGCTGCCGGATACGCATAGGATTTCACTTATGCTTACGCTTGAAGAACCAAAATTTTTACGAAGCGGGTTCTGATTCCACTTAATTATTTTCTTTATTATAAGTAGTTCCCCTAAAAAAGTAATTCTATACCGGATTTTAGTTTTTACTGACTACTTCAAGCAGGGTGCTCATCAATATTTTGTTCTCAACAGGTTTTGTTAAAAATACATCTACACCTGCATTTATTGCATTATCCCGGTCTTTCTTAAAAGCATGTGCAGAAAGACAGACAACCGGAATTTTTTCATAACCAGGCATTTTTCTTAATTCCTGTGTTAATTCCAATCCGTTTTTATTTCCACGTAATGAAATGTCCATTAGGATTACATCAAATTTGGTATTCTTTAAGTGTTCATAGAAGGACTGTTCGGAATCGAATATTTCCACATCAAAATTTCTTTTTAAAAACATTTCTAAGAATTTTTGATTTTCAAAGTCGTCTTCAGTAACTAACAGCTTTGGTTTGTTCCCCTCAGCATCACTTACCATATCATTATCTCCTTATATTCATTTTAAGTATAATTTAAGGAACTAATTTCTCAATTTCAAAATTTTATTAATTGACCCTTTATAATTTCTGCATACTTTTAACTTAATGCAAGTCTTTAAGGCATTATTTAGCCGGAATTACTACAAGTTTGCCAAATATTTTAAATAAATCGAATTATTTCATCTTAATTTGTAAAAGAGAACTGTCTTCCTTAAATATACAGAGGAGTATACCGATAAACATTTGGATTACTGTTGCTGTATCAAAGTAGACAGAAGCGTCTATCAAAGTTGTAATAATATTTAAGAATTTTGTAACCGAGAGTATTTCATAAAAAACTAAACTTGCCAAAAAGATGTTGAATTTTCTTTCAATTGAAAAATTTATTATAAAATGCTTAAGGAAACTAAAAAACAATAATAAGTTGCATAAGCTTATTATTATAAATTCATATTTATAACCTAGGCCATTGTATTCTATTAAGAAGGTCGCAGCCGATAATAATATAGCAATAATTTTTATTGCTCCTGAAATCTTTCTTCCCCGTACTGACAAAAAGCATAATATGCCAAAAATAAGATAAAATATATTTGATCTTGAGTGAAATGCTAATCTGGATATTAGTGTTATTATATCGCCAACTATAAGAATAAGGAAAAATAAAAAATATTTTTGTCCAAATTGTCTTACCGGTACAATAATCCATATTGTATATCCAAGTATTAAATAAATAGAAAAAAAGACACTCATCAAATATAAATTTCTGCAATTGACCGGGTTGGATCAAAATATTAGAGAAATAATTCCTTTTTATTTAATTTTTAAAAACGTTATTACAAAGTAAAAGTAGCCCTATGTAAATTTAATAGGAAAATAAATTTGAATGAAATGCCCCGATCTTTTTAGCTGATAAATACTGCTTTGTCTGAAAGCCTTAGTATATGCCCAAATTTTGGCTGACGGGCAAATATTATTTTTGTATCTTTCTTACGCTGTTTAATTTAGATTTCTGTAAATCCAAATTTCAACATTATTGGCTGTTCTTTTAATCCATTTTGCCTGATAGTAGTAATTAATAATAAAACAAATGTACCATGTATAAAAAAATAATAATTATAAGTTCCTTCTTCCTTTTTTCTCTATGCTCTTTTTCATCAAATAAGAAGCAAAATCTTAACATCGTATTTATCGGGGACAGTATAACGTATGGAGCTAATCTCAGCCATCCCGAAACAGATGCGCCTCCGGTATTAACCTGTACATATCTTGAGAAACAACCCGGGATTGGGAAAGTTCAATTTTCCAATCAGGGCGTATGCGGTTTTACAACAGTGGATTTTCTTCCTTTCACCGGAACTATATTTAAAAATGTGGAAGAAGCAGCCAACACTTTTTATAAAGATAAAGATGCAACACTTATCTTTTCCATTATGCTTGGCACCAATGACAGCGCTGTAAAAGGGACAAATGGTTGCCCGGTCTCTGCCGAAGATTACCGGCAGAATATGACCGTTATTATCAACAAATTACTGCAGGATTATCCGGGTTGCAAAATTATTATTAATCATCCTGTTTGGTACAGCCCCAATACTTATAACGGTGCAGAATATATGCAGGAAGGTTTGACAAGGCTGCAGAGTTATTTCCCGGAGATAAGTACTTTAGTAAAGCCTTATGCAGTTTCATTTCCGCACCGGGTGTTCGAGGGAGATACGAAAGCATTTAGATATTTTAAAAAGAATCATCTTGCTTATTTAGGGCCTGAATCCGGACAGAGGGGCACTTTCTATCTTCATCCAAATGAAGAAGGCGCTGCAAAGCTTGCCGATTTCTGGGCAAAAGCTATATACAGAATAACAGGTTATTGAAATGTTTGTTAACAGAAGGTGCATTGAATTATGTAATTATTAAATCGAAGGGGATAGATGCACGCTCTTATTTGCAATTTAATTTGAAATTACGGTAAAACTAAATGAAAAATGAAATTATCAAACTGTGGGATAAGGATTAGCAAGTTTTATCTTTAGCCGCACATCACTCTCTTTGTAAATACAGAAGAATACACCGAAGAATATTTCAAATAAAGTAGTAATGAAAAAGTATGTAGTCCCACTCATTAAACTGGTAATCAGGTCGTAAGATTTTGTAATTAGGGTTAACTCGTAAAATGTTAGGAATATTAAGAAAACATCAATTTCTCTGTCATTTACAAGCTTTAAAATAAAATTCTTAAGGAATATGAAAAGCAGCAGGAAATCCGGCAAGTTAATAAGGAAATATTCCTGTTTGTAATTCAATCCATAAAATTCTAATACTAACGAAGTTATTAAGAGGCCTGCAAGCAAAAACTTATATAACTTTGCTGCACCCTTCCACTGAACGGCTATAACACACAGCACCCCGAAAATGACATAGAAAATATTTGTCCTGGAATGGAATATTAATCTTGCAACCATTGTTGCGACATCTCCGCTTATTAAGAATAAGAAAAACCAGAAAAAAGCACCACGGAATTGCCGTATAGGCGGTATTATCCAAATAAAAATACTTGAATAAATTATAAAGTATTGAATTAGGCTCAAATTATTTCCAGTTTGTTAAAATAATGCGGTACAAAAATAGTATTGAATGGAATTATATGCTACGCAGGTATATTAATATTAATTAAGATCTTTCGGCTGTCTTGTTTAAAGATGCAGAAGAATATTGCAAACAGCATCTCAAATATGGTTGTAAAAACCAAATATATATCTCCAATTTTCAAATCTGTAATTAAGGCGAAATATTTTGTAATCAGAGTTAACTCATAAAAGAATAAACATAGCAAGAATAAACTTATTACTTTTTCTCTCACTAGCCGTAAAATAAAAGTTTGAATAAATTTAAAAAATAATAGGAAATGTAAAACACAAATCAAAATAAATTCTTGTCTATAATATAATCCGATAAACTCCAGGTAACAGATAACAATAAAGAAAATTATTAATATTATTTTGAAAGCTTTAGAGATATTTTTGTCCTGAATAAGAACAACTCGAAAAAAAGCAGCAAAAACATATATTAAATTTGTGCTGTCGTGAAGAAATCGCCTGGTTAAATCGGTAAGTAACCCTGCGGCTACTAAAATTAAAAAATAAGAAAAATACTTCTGCCTGAATTGCCTAAAAGGCACTATTAACCAAACTAATATAGAGATATATTCATAATATAGTAGCATAAATTATTACGGGCACTTTGGTGGACATGGTGAGCCTTCTTCCAGAACTATAGTACCATTAGTTAAAGTTAGTGCGTTAGTTCTTAATTCAATTATTGTAATATCTTCAACACCAGTAGTAATCAATTCCTGCACTTTACTTGAACTGAATAGCTTAAATACTTGTTCCGCTTTAACAGTTCCCAGAGTTCCGTAAATAACTTCCCGGGATGAGTTAAGGATGTTAGCTTTTCCGTCTAAAAAACTAAACATAAGATATTGTGGGCTTTTGTTCACAAGTTGCATTAGAACTTCTGTTCTCATTGTATCCGAATATTGTACCGGGCCGAACAAAGAATCGGCTTCAGCTTTGGTGAAAATAGTGCCAATGATTTTAGTAGTATCTGATGCTGATGAAGTAGAATCTGCGATTATAATGGAAAACGATTTATCGGTAACTTTTATCTGTGATGAATAAATAAAATAAGGGGATGTAAATAATAAGAGACAAATAAACAGAAAAAATTTATAAAACATATTCATAACATCCCTCCCGATTAATTTATATAATAAACATAATCGTTCGTTACTGTAATAGAAAATTACCATTACAAAATACAAAATAAATATAAAAATAATAAATTAAACCAGCGGATAATTTAGAAGACAGGTTCAGATAAGATTAAGTTGTAAATCAGGAAAGTTGGTCAACAGAAATGAGGCTGTTTATAGTTTCCATAAGTAACTGATTGCTTACCGGTTTGGGCAAAAATTTATCTACGCCCGCTTTTAAGGCATTTTCTTTGTCCTTTTCAAGTACATGGGCTGACAAACAAAGAACCGGAATATTTTTATACTGCCCAGCGCTTTTTAATTCACGGGTTATTTGAAGCCCGTCTTTTCTCCCTTTAATTGCAATATCCATAATAATTAAATTATAACAACATTTCCCAATAATTTCATAAAATTCCTCATCGCTTCGGCAGGCTTCAATATCGAATTTTTTCCCGAGAAATAATTTAAGAAACGTTAGTGTATCAAAATCGTCCTCGACAATTAGGATCTTTGATCTATCCATAAATTTTCCACGCTATTAAATTAAAATGGGAATCACCGGAGTTTATTTCCAATGATTCCCGAATTCCCCTAGTCCCTGCCCTGACTGCTAAAAATCTTAGCCAAAATATATCAACAATTTAGCAAATACGAATCAGTAAAAACACGTAATTGTACTTACGTGTTTTTACGTACATATCTCTACGTGTTTTACGTAGGTTGGAGATTGCGTGAATAATAACCTTGTAATTATGCTAATTATATGTACTTACGGGTGACAATATATGTTGCTCATGCCCATTATTATCACAAATAGTAGAGAATTTATATAAATTTAGTAAAAATTAACATTTCCATAATATTTAAACCGGTAATCAAAAATTGAATTATGATTAATATTCTTTGTAGATTAGATAAATCCAGCTAAAAAATATATTATAAAAACAGAAAAGTCTTAAAGTTTGATTAAAGCGGCAGAAGTTATTATATGAGTAAAATATCAGATTTCGAAATTTTAACATCAATTTAAGCGGTCATTTATATCCTTTTTCAAAAGCGTATAATGATAAGGCTGCTGCTGATTTTAGACTCAGCTTCTGCATAAGGTTGGATTTATGTGTCTCTACAGGACGTATACTTATGTTAAGTTTATCGGCAATATCCTGATTTGAAAAACCGTTTGCAATGAAGTATAAAATATCTTTTTCTCTTTTTGTAAGAATTACTTCTTCTTTTTGTTTGCTTATGAACTCTTCTTCGAATTTTTGCATTAACGTATCTATCATAAATTCCGATATGCTGTTACCAATGTATCTTTTACCAATAGATACAGTGACAATAGCTTTAACAAGTTCATCTTTGCTTACGTTTTTATTTAATATTCCGGAAGCGCCTTGTTTAAGAGTATTATAAAAATATTCTTCACTTTCATGCATTGTTAAAATGAGCACGTTTATTGCAGAATTTTCAGTTTTTATAATTTTTGTAGCTTCAATGCCAGACATATCGGGCATTGAAATATCCATCAATACAACATCAGGCATATCCTGTTTGCATTTTTCAATTGCTATTTTGCCATTCTCTGCTTCGCCAATAATTTCAATTTCAGGAACATCTCTTAAAAGGCTGATTATGCCGGTTCTTACTAAAAAATGATCGTCAACAATTAAGATTTTAATTCTTTTCACTAAACCTCCATAGGAATTTCAACAATTATTTCTGTCCCGTTTCCTATATGCGAATCCAAAATAAATTTACCATTAAAAGAAAGAACTCTTTCAGACATATTTACAAGCCCAAGATGATTTTTCTTGGCGGGATCTTCCTTTATTTTTTGCGGATCAAATCCAACACCATCATCTTCAATCATTAATCTCAAAACATCCGGATGTTTTACAAGCTGAACACTAAATTCCTTAGCTTGCGAGTGTTTAACCATATTGTTCAAGGCTTCCTGCGTAATTCTATAGAGCCCGGTTTCAAGCTCGGGATCAAGCCTCTGATCAAGTTTGTGAGCCTGGAAAATACCATTTATGCCGCTTTTACTTGATATTTCATTGCATAATGCTTTTAAGGAAGGGACTAATCCGAAATCTTCAAGAATTCTTGGTTTCAGCCGGTAAGAAATATCTCTAACCTCAAGCATTGCATTTTCAAGCAATGATGAAATATCATTTAATATTTCATTTTTTTCTCTTGTTTCCAGTTTACTGCTTTTTAAGAGTTCAAGATTTAATTTTATTGAAGTTAATTTTTGTCCAAAGCTGTCGTGCAGCTCCCTTGATATTTTTTGCTTTTCCTCTTCCTGTAATTTCTGTATACGATTGGACAGCTCCCGTAAGCTTACCTGATATTGAGTTAATTCATCCTCGACAATTTTCCTGCGGGTTATATTGTTGCAATATATTTGTCCGAACTGCATTTCGGGCACACCTTTAACAATTACATCATAATAATTTTCTTTTATTTCCACAGAAAATTTAACAGAACGGCCATTAGCAATTAATTCATTTAAGCTGTATTCTTTAAGCGGCGGGAAAAAATAATAAACCAGCTCACCCTCTATATTTTCTTTCCCGTATAATTCTTTTACAGCCTTATTGGCAAGTATAAATTTCCCTTCTATATTGAATCTGAAAATAGGTTCGGGATCAAGTTCTGCAAACAATGCCATTAACTTTGCATTCTTTAATTCAATATTGCTTTTTTCAATAATGTGGGTTTTGTTCAGCGGTACTATAATGTGTACATAAAAAATATAAATAACACCCAGCAATGCCAGGATCATTAAGAATGAAAATAAAATAGGATTATTTAAATTGAAAAATATGTCTTTTGCATCCATTTTATACTATGCCTAAAGCTTGAGATCATATGTTTCCCAATTTAATTATGACAATGAAAATTAAATTAAAAATACAATATTATTAAAATGTAATTTACAAATATTTATCTAATATAAAGGCCTGAATAAATACTATTTAATTTATTTAGGACATTATAATAATTAGAACAAATTATTAAATTTAGCTTTTAACCAAATAAAATAATATGCAGCATATAAAAATATGTTACAACCATTATACCCCTTTTTAATAAGGAGATGTATTAATTTACTTCCTGGTTAAAATTTAATATATAAAGAAGCCCGAATATTGCAATAATAATAACTGTATATATAAACTATTATATTAATTTTTAGCGTCACTATAATTTTAATATAAAAAAAAGTTATTTCAAATATTATTTTAAGCTGACATGGGATTTTATAAAGTATGCCTCCGTAATTCCAACAATCTGGGAAAAATTTAATAATTATTGTGGTAATTATTACTATACATGGCTTTCCATTTGCACCAGGAGAATAACTGCCGGGAGACATAGTGATAAAAAAGAGAAACTTTGCTTTATTTCTCCCAACAGGGACTTCAATTATAATATACATCCTTATTAGCCTGGCTTTATACTTTTTTAGAGATAGAAAAATTTTACTTCCGGCTTTAGGACTTATATAATAAAAACATTTATAATAGCCGGCTCGCATTATTAATTGATATAAAACTCACACCTTTTACGGCATTTGTATGGAACTTTTAGACAATTATCCAAATTGTTTTTATCCTATTATTCGCTTAATTTTAATTTTATATTATAAAAAAATGGAAACGCAGTGGAAGAAAATAAAATAAACGAAGCAAATGGGGCAGGCAATGCGCCTGTAAGACAAGACAATGAACAGAATGATAACAAATCTAAAGCTCCATTCCGCAAAGGTTATTATTATAACCGCAGAAGAAAATATGTAAATAAGCCATATTATCAAAGACAGGAAAAAATATCTTTTAAGAAAATATCCATTGTAGTACCGTTGCTTAATGAAGAAGAATCACTAACGCTGCTTGCCAATGAAATTAGAAAGGCCTTAAAACCGTTAGAAATACCTTACGAAGTTATATTAGTCGATGACGGCAGTACTGATGGTTCTTTAAAAGTAATAAAAGAATTATGCCGCCAGGATAAAAGATTCAGGTATGTAAGTTTTAGAAAAAATTACGGTAAATCTGCGGCGCTGCAGGTAGGGTTTAAGCATGTTACGGGCGATGTTGTTATTACTATGGATGCCGATTTGCAGGATGATCCTAATGAAGTGCCGAATCTTTTAAAAAAGCTGGATGAAGGGTTTGATATGGTCTCCGGCTGGAAGAAAAAAAGATATGACCCATTTATCAAAAAACAATCATCTAAGTTTTTCAATTTTGTAACCAGGGTAATGAGCGGAATAAAGATTCACGATTTTAACTGCGGTTTAAAAGCTTACCGCAGGGAAGTAGTGGATAATATAAAAGTATATGGAGAACTTCACAGGTATATGCCTGTTCTTGCAGATTGGGAAGGATTTTCAGTTGCAGAAATAGTAGTTACACATCATGCAAGGCGTTATGGTAAAACAAAATTTGGCATATCAAGGTTTTTTAAAGGATTTATAGACTTAATTACCGTTATCTTTTCAACACGATATATTAAACGCCCAATGCATTTCTTTGGATTCTTAGGCGCATTCTCATTCCTGATTGGCCTTATAGTAAACGCAATTTTAACCTATGACTGGATAATGGGGCATTCATTAAGCAACCGGCCAATGTTATTTCTTGGTATGCTGCTTATTATAGTAGGAATTCAGTTATTTAGTATCGGCTTGCTCGGTGAAATGGTGGTTCGCGGTACTGTGGATGAAAAAGAATATATTATTAAGGATAAGGGTTAATGAATAAATGCAGGATGATTACCTGCCTTTTGCAGATCCTGTTTGTATATATTAGTCATTCAAAAACAGATTTTTAGCTGCCGGGATAAATGAAGATAATCATACTTTCTACTGCATACCCTCTAAGGGGAGGAATAGCTCATTTTATAGGGTTGCTTTATAAAGAACTGGCCAGAATTAATGAAGTAAGTGTAATTACTTTTAAACGGCAGTACCCTTCAATATTATTTCCCGGCAAATCTCAGGTTGAATCTTCAGATACAGTGGAAGAGATTCCTACTGAAATACTGGTTGACTCAATAAATCCGTTAAATTGGTTAGCTGTTGGTTGGAAGATAAAAAAAGAAAAGCCAGACTTATTGATATTTAAATACTGGATGCCGTTCTTTGCACCGTGTTTCGGAACTATTTCCCGCCTGGCTAAAAAAAATAATATTACTAAAGTTCTAACAATTTGTGACAATGTTATTCCGCATGAACGGAAACCCGGTGATATTGTTTTGACAAAATATTTTTTCAAAGCGGTGGATTATTTTGTGTTGCTTTCAGAAAAAGTGAGGAATGATCTGCTAATGCTAAAACCAGGCGCAAGAAATAAATTCCTTCCTCATCCGGTCTACTCAAATTTTGGGCTGTCTGTAGATAAAGTTGAAGCTAAAAAACATCTAAATATTACTGCTGAAAAAATAATTCTTTTTTTTGGCTTTATAAGAGACTATAAGGGTCTGGATATCCTGCTTAATGCAATGGCCTTGCTTAAAAATAACTTAAATGTGAAACTGATGATTGCCGGTGAATTTTATTCAAATGAAGGAAAATACCTGAAGATTATTGACGATTTGGGAATAAAAGAAAATCTATTAATGTTTACAGATTTTATTCCGACTTCGGAAGTAAAGTATTATTTTTCGGCTGCCGATTGTGTAATATTACCTTACCGCGATGCAACTCAAAGCGGAATAGTACAGATTGCAACAAATTTTAATAAGCCTGTGATAGCTGCAAACGTTGGCGGGCTGGGCGAAGTAATTGAAAACGGCAAAACCGGTTTTATTGTTGAAAAAGAAAATCCTGAAGCCTTGGCGGACGCGGTAAAAAAATTCTATCTTGAAGGCCGGGAAGTTGAATTTGTAAAAAACATTGCCGTTGAAGTAAAAAAATATTCCTGGGAAAGTTTTGTTTCAGGGATAAATGAATTGATAAAACAACCGGCATAATTGTAACATTTTGATAATGGATTTAATCAATCTGGATTCTTGTCGATCAATTTGATAATAGTGAGTAGATAATTAAATATTTTTTCATAATATATAAATAAAAAATGTATTACGATCCAATAAAAGACATATTTGCCGGAATAATAAGAAAATACCCGATCTTACGTATAGCTTTTTACAAATTGCTTGATATAATGTTCCTTCGTTCATGGTATGTAAGAAGAGAATTGAGAAGCCTGCGAAGGATTCTGGGAGAAAAAGATATTTCTATTTACGATGCCGGTACGGGCTATGGCCAGTATTCTTATTTTATGTCAAGGAAACTTCAGCCAAATTCTATTTATGCCATTGATGTAAAAGAGCAATGGATTAATGATTGTAAAGATTTTTTCCATAAACAGAATATTACGAAAATAGATTTTGCGGTTGAGGACCTTACTGAAATAAAGCATGAAAACAGGTTTGACCTTATAGTTTCGGTTGATGTTATGGAACATATAGTTGAAGATGTTAAAGTTTTTCAAAATTTTTACAGGGCATTAAAACCCGGCGGCTTTTTAATTATTAATACGCCATCAATTTACGGCGGCAGTGATGTACATGATGACAGCGAAGAGAGCTTTATCGGAGAACATGCCCGTGAGGGATATTCATTTGATGATCTCAAATCAAAATTAACACCTCTCGGATTTTCTGTCTTCCGTTCAAGGTACACTTACGGATTTTGGGGCGACATAGCATGGCGGCTTGGCATTAAATATCCAATGCAGATGCTTAACATCTCTAAATTATTTTTTATAGTTTTACCGGTGTATTTTATAGCTGCATTGCCATTTACATTTTTATTTATGTATATAGATTATTCCGGTACAAATAAGCTGGGTGCCGGAGTAAATTATATTGTCCAGAAATAATTGATTTTTTTTAATTCCAATAAGATGGCCAGTTCTAAAATTCATTATTCCGAATTTGAGATAAGAAATAGATAAACTGATGCTATCTAAGTTTTTAGTATAATTTAATTGTTTGTTTAGTTCTATGTTATAAACAAACTAATTCTCCTTCACTTTAACGTTAAACGGTGTTTAAATGGCAAAGACAATTAAAAATATTAAACAGAGAAAACCTGAACAAAACAACTTTTTCTCTAAATTCAATCTTGACGAAATACTGCCTCAAAAATATCATTTGCTTGCAGTAATTCTGGTAATCGTAATTCTTCTGTTGGCATTTTTAAATCCGCTATATTTTGGCGGTAAAACTTTTGAGTCGGGAGATATTCTTTCCAGCAAAAGTATGGAACCGTACATTACTAATCATACAGACGGTTTCACATTATGGAACCCGCTTGTCTTTTGCGGTATTCCGGCCTATGCAATTGGAACAAGCAGCACCTGGTTTAACCTTATATCTGTTGTTTATTCTTTTGTCAGGGATTTATTTTCCGGCCTTTTTGCAGTTCATTATACAACATGGACTTTTTTCCTTATAGTACTTGG
>JARLHB010000034.1 GCA_031292465.1 Ignavibacteriaceae bacterium | reverse complement strand
ACTTTGAAGAAGATAATTCGAAGAAGAACCTGTTTTTAGACGAAAAAGACTATTTCGTAATAGAATATTTTGACTTTTTGACTTTGAATGGAGACAAAAAGGTAAAAATCAAAAACCTGGGCGAAAAATTTGCCTCAATAAATTCATTTTTCTTTGAATATCTTAAAGAATATCATATTCCTGCTGCATTTGTTAAAAATGAGGATAAAACATCGTTAAAATTTATTAAATACAAAAAATTTCCGTTTTCAATAAGGATATTAAATGTAGTTGATAAAAGGATGGCCAAAATTTTTAATAAAAAGGAAGGAGAACTATTAAGCCTTCCGGTATTTGAAATTCACTCTGGCAATAATAAAGATTCTTTAATTTCGGAGAGCCACCTGGTAGCATTTGACTTATGCTCAACCGAGGACTTTAAGGTAATTAATAGAATATGTTCTAAAGTTAATGCGGTTCTTAAATCATTCTTTGAAAGGCGCGGTTACCTTATGGCGGAAACCACGTGCAATTTTGGAAAATTTGACGAGAAAGTTTTTGTGGTTGATGATTTTACCCCTCGCAGCCTGAAAGTAGTTCCACTAAACAAGGATATAAAGATAATTGACCCTTATAAATTTGCAACTTCTGTTGAAATAAGACACTATACAGATCACCTATTTAATTTAATGAGCGCTTAAACAATGTTTACTAAATACGGATATTCTACTCTTGGAATAATAACAATTATTACGTTTGTTTTTATTTCTATCGGCTTGTTTGTTAGTAATAATTTCTTAAAATCATTATTAATTATCCTGCCTGTTATTTTTCTTATATTTTCGATGTACTTTTTCCGCGATCCGGAAAGAACTGCTCCCAAAGGAGAAAATATTTTAGTCTCGCCCGCGGACGGTAAAGTGCTTTTAATAAAAGACGTATATGATAACAAATACATAAATGGTAAAGCCAAACAAATTTCTATTTTCATGTCTCCCCTTAACGTACATGTTAACCGCATTCCTATAAGCGGCAAACTGGAATATCTTCAGTACCACAAGGGTGAGTTCGTAGCGGCTTTTAATGATAAAGCCTCTGAGAATAATGAGCGTTGCGAATTTGGCATTAATAGTAAGTATGGAAAGGTCCTGTTTACACAGGTGGCCGGCGCTATGGCAAGAAGGATTGTTTATGAAATTAAACCGGGCGATACGGTAAAAATCGGTGAAAGGTTTGGAATGATTAAATTTGGAAGCAGGGTTGACGTTGTTGTACCAGAACAATGGACTGCAAAAGTAAAAAAAGGAGAACATGTTTCGGCAGGAGAAACAATTTTGTTTGAGAACACCACCGGCCAGTCAGGCAGGCAGGAATAATAATGAGCCGTTTTAGAATAACGCCTTCCGTAATACCTAACCTTTTTACAGCAATGAATATGTTCTGCGGCTTTTTGTCTATAATTAATGCAAGCCAAGGACAATATTTTTATGCTGCAAGCTTAATAATAATTGCCGCTGTATTTGATGCGTTGGACGGTATGATGGCAAGGTTAACTCACTCCAGCAGCGAATTGGGAGTTGAACTTGATTCACTTTCCGATCTGGTTAGTTTTGGCGCAGCACATGCATTCCTGATATATCAGACACAGCTTATAAGCTACAACTCGTTTGGAGTTGTAATAAGTTCATTATTAATGATTGCCGGCGGATTCAGGCTTGCACGTTTTAACGTTCAGCTTGTGGGTTTTGAAAAATCACACTTTACAGGATTGCCCATCCCCTCTTCAGCAATAACAATTGCGGCATTTGTGATAACATATTACCAAAAAGGAATTGGCTTTCAACCACCTTTTTCTTATGTAACGATCCCGCTGGTTATTACTCTCTCGCTTCTTATGGTAAGTACTATTAAATATGACACTTTGCCAAAGTTTACATTGTCAGGAATAAAAGAAAAGCCCGCTTATTTCGGTTTCATTATAGTTGCGGCAATTTTAATTATAGCAACTAAAGGGAATGCACTGTTCTTTATCTTTGTTTTCTTGATACTATTTGGTATTTTTCGGCATATTTTTTATATGCTTGCGAAAAAATTCTAATTTTAATATTTATTCTAAAAAACAAAGGTAACGAATTTGTTTAAAGCTAAAGTAATAATAAAACGCAGACCATCTATTCTTGATCCGCAGGGGAAAGCCGTTGAAAAAGGAGCTTTTCATTTAGGATTAACGAATGTAAAAGATACCAGAATAGGTAAATTTATTGAATTCACAGTTGATACGGATGACCGCCAGTCCGCCGAAAAAGAAGTTAATGAATACTGCATCAAACTTCTTTCCAACCCCATAATGGAAGATTACGAATTTACATTGGAAAGCGCCAAATGAAATCTAAATTCGGTGTAGTTGTATTTCCGGGTTCTAATTGCGACCATGATGCCTATTATGCTCTTAAAAAGATAATGAATACCGATGTAGCTTTCTTATGGCATAAAGACCGCGATCTTCAGGATTCAAATGTAATAATTTTACCGGGCGGATTTTCTTACGGCGATTACCTGCGCTGCGGCGCTATTGCAAGATTCTCCCCTATTATGAATTCTGTAATTGAATTTGCCAATAAAGGCGGTATTGTTATTGGAATTTGCAATGGCTTCCAGGTTTTACTTGAAGCAGGCCTGCTTCCGGGTGTTATGATTAAAAATAAATCTCTTCAGTTTGTATGTAAAGATATTTATCTAACCGTTAAAAATAAGAATACAATTTTTACCGGAAGCATTAATAATGAAATGACTCTTAAAATACCGGTTGCACATGGTGAAGGGAATTATTTTGCTGATGATGACACACTGAAATCATTACAGGATAATAATCAAATAGTTTTTCAGTACTCTTCAAAAGAAGGTAAACTTGATGACGAGTTTAACCCGAACGGCTCTACCCTAAATATCGCCGGTATTATGAATAAAACCGGTAATGTTCTTGGAATGATGCCTCACCCGGAAAGAGTTTGTGATCCTGTCCTTGGCAGGACAGACGGAAAGATGATTTTTAGTTCTGTATTAAACAGCTTAAATTGACCGGGAAATAAATATCCGGAAATTAAAGCGCCGGTTAAGTTCCCCTCAAATTCCTTGTGATACTTATCTTGTCCGGTACGAAAATAATTCCCGATTTTACACAAGGATTTTGTAAAGATATGAAGAAATAAAATAGTTATACTTAATAGTAGATAACTAAATTTTTTATAAAAGGTGAAATTATGTTTGACAATATGGGTTTTGGAGAAATTTTAATTATCGTGCTTGTTATCCTTATACTCTTTGGCTCAAAGAAAATTCCGGATTTAGCACAGGGACTCGGCAAAGGCATACGTGAATTTAAAAAAGCCATAAAAGATGTTGAAGATGATATAAAGAAACCTGCTGACGATGATAAGAAATCAGATAGTAAACCGGAGAATAAATAAGACTTTATTTAATAATATTTTAATTTATAGGAATGTAGATGTTTGAAGATTTAAGCATTGGT
>JARLHB010000378.1 GCA_031292465.1 Ignavibacteriaceae bacterium | reverse complement strand
TACATTTATTAAACAACTATTTAAATTTATTTATGTAGTAAACCTTACCGATTTGAGGCTACAGTAGGTACGGTACATTGAAAACAAGATTGAAAGAATGTAAATTTTAATTCTCTATCGGCAGGAATTCATCTTGGAGTATCATATATTTTTTAGGAGGTTCATTTGAATTTATTTGAGGCTATACTACTTGGGATAATACAGGGACTTACAGAATTTTTACCCATAAGCAGTACAGGGCACCTTACTCTTTTTGGAAAAATATTTAATCTTATTTCAGCAGAACGGCCGGAAGAATGGACTGCATTTATTGCAGTAATTCAACTGGGAACTCTTATTGCTGTTGTTATTTATTTCTGGAAAGACATCTGGGAAATTATTTTTGACTTTATAAATGAGAACTTAAAACATCGTGTAAAATTTTCTGAACAAAAGCTTAATTCTAAATTAGGATGGCTTATTATTATAGGCTCTGTTCCGGTTGGAATTATTGGAAAGTCATTACAGAAAGTTGTTGAAGGATCACTTACTAAGGACCTTTATGTTATTGCCTTCAGTTTAATAGGGCTTGCGATAATTTTAGCTATTGCGGAGAAGACAGCGAGCCTGAAAAAAGAGATGAAAGATATTACCGGGTGGAATGCTTTTTGGATTGGCGTTGCCCAGTGCTTTGCATTAATACCCGGCTCAAGCCGTTCTGGCACAACAATTACAGGCGGATTGTTCCTTGGATTAAACCGGGAGACTGCTGCTAAGTTCTCATTCCTTCTAAGCATACCTGCAGTACTTGCAAGCGGTTTATTGGAACTTTTTGAAGCAAGAAAATTTATTAATCCGGGTTTAACACTAGACATGGTTGCCGCGACCATTTTTGCATTTGTCTTTGGTTATTTTTCCATAGATTTTTTACTTAAATATTTGAAGCGCAAAACCACATTTGTATTTATATATTACCGGGTGGCGCTTGGAATTCTTATTTTAGTTCTTCTTTCAATGCATATTATTCAACCGTAGGAGGAGAAATGAAAAAATTATTAATCATAATCCCTTTTTTAACAACATTAGTTTTAGGATGTAATTTAAACAGACAAGGAAAATCAATGAGTGATTCTACAATATCTCCGGATTCTATAATAGTCGCACAAATTAACACAAACATGGGAACCATCGAATGCGAATTGCTGCCGCAGGTTGCACCCAAAGCTTCAGATAATTTCATCGGGCTGGCTAAAAAAGGATATTATAACGGGCTGACCTTTCACAGGGTTATTGAGAACTTTATGATTCAGGGCGGTGATCCAAATGGAAACGGTACCGGCGGCCAAAGCGTTTGGGGCGATTTTTTTGACGATGAGTTCAACGAAAGCATAAAATTCGATTCTGCAGGTGTGCTGGCAATGGCTAACAGAGGCCCAAATACTAACGGCAGCCAGTTCTTTATAACGCTTGCCGCAACACCGTGGCTTAATTATCATCATACAATTTTTGGCAAAGTTATAGCAGGAATGGATGTACTTAAGGAAATTGGCAAAGTAAAAACAACCAAACCTTACGATATGCCTGAAGTAAAAGTTGTTATTGATTCGGTTACTGTTGTCCACAGAGCAAAGAACAAGTAAAAGGATTATCCTGCTTTTAACAGAGCACTAAACAGGGGTAAATGTAAAGAACACTTATGGCAAAGACAAAAGTAAATATTCCTGCTATCAGCCAGATAAAAAATGAGCTGCTTAGCAGGAAAATCCTTCCTGTTTACTTCTTCCTGGGAGAGGATTCATATTCAATAGAAGCCGGTTCTGCTTTGGTTGAAGAAACTGTAAAACCGATGATTGAATCCGACTTTGACAGGGAGACTTTTTACGGTGAGGATAAAAACCTTAGTGATATATTAAATTTTGCATCTGCATTCCCTTTCGGCTCCGGTAAAAAATTAATTATTCTGAAAGAATTTGAAAAAATTAAGGATAAAAAGCAGCTTACTTCTTATGTTAACTCACCGCAAAGCCTTACGGTTTTAGTAATTATTAACAATGGCGCCGTTTCTAATCTTGATGCCGAACCATACAAAAGCCTTATTGAAAAAAAATACATATTTGAAGGAAAAGAATTAAAGGGTGAAAATCTTGTTGAATGGCTTACAGAAAATGTTAAGTTAAAAGGTAAGGTTTTAACTTCGGAAAATGCAAGGCTGCTCATAGACATAGTTGGCGAAAACCGGGAAATGCTGGAAGCCCAACTGGAAAAGATTTTTGTTTTTCTGAATGACAGCAAAGAAATTACCTTAGATTCTATTAAATCCTTATCTACTTCCTTAAAAGAATACAATATTTTTGATCTGCAGAACGCAATAGGAAAGAAAGATAAGACCTTAACATTAAAAGTTGCCTATAATATGCTGGATAAAGGGGCTGAGCCAACGTATATTATTCACATGCTTACAAGATATTTTACCGGCCTTTCAAGAGTTAATGAACTTACAGCAAAAAAAATCCCGGACCAGGCAGCAGCAAGAATAGTCGGCACACATCCGTTTTATTATAAAGACCACCTTAGAGCGAGAAAAATTTTCACTGATAGTAATCTTTACAGAATTGTACAGTCATTATTAAAAGCTGATCTGTCTGTAAAAACTACTTCTTCCGATAATAAAACCATAATTACTATTCTGTTATCGGAAATTGTGCAATAATCACGTTTTTCCTAATATTGTCTGCTTATTTAAATAATAATAATTGCCGGGTTAAGATAATTTGTAATGAAAAAACTAAGCATTTATTATGGTAAAAGCTTGAAAATTGGCTAATATCGCAATAATAGGCCTGAAAGCAGAGGTGTTTTCTACATATTTTAACATTATAATCTTTTGAAATTGACGTTATTCTTTTCTATATTTGAGTTTAAATTTTAATTATATATAAAACTGTCAGGTTACGAATATGAAAAAAGGAATTCATCCGAATTACAGACCGGTTGTCTTTCAAGATGCATCATGTGAATTTGCAATTTTGTCCCGTTCCACAATTCAAACACCGGATACAATAAAATGGGAAGACGGCAACACATATCCTTTAGTAAAATTGGAAATTTCAAGCGGATCTCACCCGTTTTTTACCGGTAAGCAGAAATTATTGGATACTGCCGGCCGTGTTGAGAAATTCAATAGAAAATACGCAAAGGCAAAATAAGAAAGATCTTGTTTCAAGATTTTCTGAACTTTTAATATTTAAAAGCCAGTTTTTAGCTGGCTTTTTTCGTTTTATCCAAAGCAGGCGCAAGTAGTTTATTATTGGAAGAATATTAAGTTAAAAAATGCTAATTTACTTTGTTAATATTTTATTCCAATAGTTTTACTCTTACTATTTCGGAATTTCTATTCAATATTTTGCTTTTAGAGAAATTTAATAATTTCAATTATGACACAACTGGAAGAACATAAAGTTCAAAATTTATATGAAGGCGTACGGGGGCTTGCCGTAAAAATCCTTAATAGGGTTGAACGCACGGACGCATATCTTGAAAAACTGCTTGATAATGAAATGCGTAACGTTGAACTGAGCGGGCAGGATAAAGCATTACTTTATGAAATTGTTCATGGTGTTATCCGATGGATGGGCAGGCTTGACTGGGTTCTAAACGGTTTTTATAAAGGGCAGTTCTCCAAAGCAATATCAAACATTAAAAACGCCCTGCGGGTTGCCCTTTACCAGATTATGTTTCTGGACCGCATACCCGACCACGCTATAGTAAATGAAGCTGTGGAATTTGTAAAGAAACTACAGGGACAGAAATCGGCAGATTTTACAAACGCAGTTCTAAGAAACATTATCAGAAGTAAAAACGCAATAAGATATCCAGATCCCGAAGAAGACCTTATCGGCTATTTAAGTGCGTTTTATTCACATCCTTCATGGATGGTTAAAAGGTATGTAGAACGCTTTGGAAGAGAAGCTACCGAAAAACTGCTTCAAACTAATAATGAAAAACCTTTCCTTACTCTTAAAATAAATGCATTAAAAACAACCCCGGAAGAATTTAAGAAGCTGTTAAATTCTGTAAATTTAAAATATGTACAGGGTAAATATCTGCCTGAATTTTTTCAGCTTCAAAACCTGACCAATATTACTGCCTGGGATTATTTTGTACAGGGGTATTTTAATGTTCAGGATGAAAGCGCTGGATTAGCCTGCAGACTGCTGGATGCAAAGCCAGGGATGAGAATACTTGACCTGTGTGCAGCCCCTGGCGGCAAATCGGCTTATATTGCCGGACTTATACAGGATCAGGGAGAAATTATTGCGCTGGACAGATACGACAGCAGGTTAAGTATTATGCGTAAGAATATCGAACGCCTTGGAATAAAGTGCATTAAAACAATCGAAGTTAATGCGCTTGAATATAACGCTGAACCTTTTGACCGCATACTTACAGATACCCCATGTCTTGGTTCAGGTACCCTTTCTAAAAAACCTGATATAAAGTGGAAGAAAGATTTATTCGATTTAAGAAAAATATCAACAATGCAGTATGACCTTCTGGTTAAGGCATCTACTTTATTAAAAACCGGCGGCGTATTAGTCTACAGCACCTGCTCAATTGAACCGGAAGAAAATTTTGGGATTGTAAAAAAATTCCTGGATAATCATCCTCAATTCAAATTAAAGGATGCATCCGAAGTACTGCCCAAAGAGCTTACTGATGAAAATGGCTGCACCCAAACTCTTCCGCATATTCATCATATGGATGGAGCTTTTGCCGCCAAATTAGTAAAGGAAGAATAGTTAACTACCGCTCTTTTGACAACGGTATCTAAAAATTTAAACATATAATTTTTTCTTGCAATATTAGATTTAATTCTATTAGATTATTGAGAGAATAAATTTCAATTTTATTACAACTATGTTAAATAAATTATCTGAAGAGCTGAAAGAAGCTCGATTAAAAAACGGGATCACACTGCAGCAAATTGCTGCCAAAACCCGTATTGACCTGAAATTTCTTGAAAATATTGAAAACGGTAACTTTGCCTTTTTACCTGAGCTTTACCTGAAAGCATTTATCAGGGAATATTCAAAACTTGTAGGGCTTGATGACAAAATCATATTGAAAAAATTTGATGCTGCCAAAAGGGGCAAAGCCTATGATGAACTGGGCAATGCAGAAGACGACATAAAAAAAGTAAAACAAGAAAAAGAAGAAATAAAACCTGTAAAACCTCAGGCAGATGTTCCCGCTAACGTACCTGCTTTTGAAACTTACGAATCCTCAAGCCAGAAGCAGGAATCACCAGCCATATTTGCTAAAAAGAAGAATTTACTTATTGCTGCAGCTGTAGGAATAGTGGTTGTAATTGCAATTATTTATTTTGCTTTTATTAGAAGCAGCTCCGATATAATTGTTTCCGAGAAGCCCTATGACGAAATACAAAAAGAAAATGAGCAGCGTATTGCCCAGGAAGCTCAAAAGCCCGCAGCATCTGATTCAAGTTCAATGTCAAAATCAGACAGTTTGTTAGTCGCACTGGATGCAAGCGATGCTTCATGGATAAAAGTTTTGATAGACGGCAATAAATCTGACGAATTTATACTTCACACAAATACACATAAAGAGATAAAAGGGCTTAAAACTTTCAAGTTAACTATTGGTAATTCAGGAGCAGTTCAAATAAAATTGAACAATAAACCTTTGAATTTCTACGGTAACAGGCACGAAGTTAAATATGTTTCTATTGATAGCACAGGATTACAGTATATATCATCGACACCCAAACCTTGAAATGAAAGATGTCCGGTAATATCGAAAAGAAAATTGAAGAGCTCAGGGAAGTCATCAGGGAACATGATTACAAGTATTATGTTCTGACTGACCCGGTTATCAGCGATGAAGACTATGACCGGCTGATGAAAGAGCTTGAAAAGCTTGAAGAAGAACACCCCGAATTTATAACTCCCGATTCACCTACACAGCGCGTGGGCAAGGACCTGACGAAAGACTTTAATCAAATTACTCATAAAGTACCTATGCTGAGCCTTGCAAATACTTATAACGAAGAAGAATTATTAGACTTCGACAGGAAAGTAAAAAGCGGCCTACCTGAAGGTGAAAAAGTAGAGTACGTGGTTGAGCCCAAAATAGATGGCGCTTCAGTCAGTCTGAACTATGTTAACGGATATTTAAAAACTGCTGCTACAAGAGGCGATGGAACGGTTGGAGAAGAAATTACAGTAAATGTAAGAACTATCAAGTCTGTTCCTCTAAAACTTAAAAAGCCCAAATCAATAAAATACCAATTAAATGATTTTGAAGCTCGCGGCGAAATATTTATGAAGGTAAAAGATTTCCTTCAACTGAATAAAGAAAGAGAAGACAAGGGCGAAAAGCTTTTTGCAAATCCGCGTAACTCTTCGGCAGGGACATTAAAAATACAGGACCCTAAAATTGTTGCAAAACGCCCGTTAAATGTTTTTCTTTATATGCTGGTTAGTACAGAAGAAGAGTTTAATACACAACTGGAAAACCTGGAAATACTAAAAGCACTTAACTTTAATGTAAACCCGGAACACAAGCTTTGTAAAAATATAGATGAAGCAATGGAAGCCTGCCGCGAACTGGAAAAGAAAAGAGACCTGCTTGAATATGAGATAGACGGAGCTGTAATTAAAGTTAATTCAATGAGGCAGCAAAAAATTCTTGGCAGCATAGCCAAATCGCCCCGCTGGGCGGTTGCCTTTAAGTTTAAAGCCAAACAGGCATTTACTACAATAAATCAAATTACATGGCAGGTTGGGCGTACAGGCGCAGTTACACCTGTAGCAGAACTCGATCCTGTGTTTTTATCCGGCTCCACTATAAGCAGAGCCACCCTGCATAATTATGATGAGATAAAAAGAAAAGATATACGCGCCGGCGACAGGGTTGTAATAGAAAAAGGCGGCGATGTAATCCCTAAGGTTGTTGCGGTTATTTTAGAAGAACGGAAACCCGGCGCCAGGCCTGCCATTCCGCCGGCAAATTGTCCCGTATGCGATACCCCGCTTTATAAGCCGGAAGATGAAGTGGCTTACTATTGCGATAATGCTGTATGCCCTGCTCAAATAAAAGGCAGGCTTGAACATTTTGCTTCACGCGGGGCAATGGATATTGAGGGACTGGGAGAAGCTTTAATCGATTTATTTGTTGAGAAAGACCTGCTGCATACTTATACCGATATATACGATCTTAAAGATAAATATAACGAGTTAACTGCTATAGACAGGCTTGGCGCAAAAAGCGTGAAAAACCTGCTTAAAGCAATTGAAGAAAGCAAAAAGCAGCCTTTTGAAAAAGTCCTTTTTGCACTTGGAATACGCTACGTGGGGGCAGGAGCAGCAAGAAAACTTGCAGGCCACTTCTTGTCTATTGATGTTTTAATGAATGCATCCGATGATGATATATTGAAGGTTCATGAGATTGGCCCCAGTATAAGCGGCAGCGTAAGAGAATTCTTTTCTAACGAAAAAAATATTAATATTATATTAAAATTAAAAGAACACGGCCTTAATTTTACAGCAGAAAAAAAAGCTGCCGTAAACTCCTTCTTCACTGACAAAACTTTTGTCCTCACGGGTTCGCTATCAAACTTCTCACGTGAAGAAGCCGGAGAAAAGATAATTGCTCTTGGAGGCAAGGTAACTTCCTCTGTAAGTAAAAAAACAGATTACGTCCTTGCCGGTGAAAGCGCCGGCTCTAAACTGGATAAAGCAAATGCCCTCGGAGTTACTATTTTATCCGAAGAAGAATTTCTAAATCACCTGAACGAAAAGTAATAATTTATGTTTGACTCAATTAAGCTGGAACTTGGTTATATCATTGTAAACAAGAGAATAAAGCACTACAAATTAGAACAAAAATCATTTAATAATCTCTTAAAGGATTCCGACAGATTCTTAATATTGATGCCGGCAAATGAAGCTCATTTTCACAACGCAATTGAAGTATTAAAATCCTTAGATAAGTTAAATAAAAATCCGGTCGTGTTTACGCAGGACTTCCGCGTTAACATGCTGCCCGCCAAGTACCGCCAGGGAGTTATAGATTTCGGCATTGCAGACATAAATAAATTCAACCTTCCCACTACAAAACTGGAAAAGAGAATCCGTGAATTTGAATTCGATGCTGTAATAGACCTTGAAAAAGATGAAAATTTATTCAACAGCATCTTGGCATGCCTCGTAAAGGCAAAAGTTAGTGTAGGATTCAAGAAACGCAATTCCGATAAATTTTATTCACTCCAAATTGATAATATAGAAGATAATCCTGAAATTATTTATAAAAATTTGTTAAATTGCCTGCAAATGTTTTAAAGGATTATTATGAATTTTGAAACAAAGCGGGTAGGAGACATTACTGTATTTAAACTGAACGAAAAACGGTTTGATACCAATATATCCGGATTGGTTAAAGGCGAATTCACAATTCTTTTAAAAGTTGAAGGCATAAACAAACTTATTATTGATTTAAGCGAAGTAGAAACATGCGACAGCTCCGGTTTAAGTGCATTGCTGGTTGCCAACCGCATATTGCAGACTAATGAAGGTAAAATAAGACTTGTAGCTCCTTCCGAAAAGGTTCATACTTTAATTAAGATAACACAACTGGACAGGGTTCTGCCTGTATGCGATACTGTTGACGAAGCTTTTGAAGAAATAAGGAAAGAATAAAACGAAAGGTTTCTTGATGAAACTAAAACACGGTCTGATTTCTGTTCTCTTGCTCTCAATATTATTACTATGTAACTCTTTGTCGGCCGGGCAAAAAAAGCACACCGGGTTAAAAGCATATCTAATACTTAAAAATACAAGTACAATTATAAAAACTGATAGTTTATTTGAAAAAGATTTGCGCGTTAAGCTAAGCAAACTTCTGAAAAAGAATAATATTATTCTTGTATCAAATGAGGTAATGGAAACTCCCGAGCAACCTCATTTATATATTTACATAAATATTAGCGACAGCCTGAGAATATCGGCTGATAAAAAAGGCTCAGAAGGAAACAGCAGCATTATAATCGTACCACAAAAAGAGAAATCTTACGCCTACAAAAATGGACAAGATATCATTCAAAAAGTTGTTTCTTACGCAAAAGAAAATATCTTAAAGCACTAATATCTGATTTTTACATTTCTCAACAGCACAGTATGAATACTGTGCTACACTAATTCCTTCTTTTTTATTTCCTTGCCTAAGCTGTTAATCGGCGTAATAATCATTGGAAGGTTCAGTAACAGATAAATACCATCTTTGGACTTAACAGCGCCCAAAACGAACTGGTCTTCGCCCTGTTCATTAAAGGATGATGAACTTTCAATATCTTCTGCATTTACATCGCATATAACTTCAACCGCATCTACAATGAACCCGACGCGCAGTTTAACACCATCCCGTTCATCCTCGCTAATTAAAATTCTTGTTTTATTGCCATATTCAATAGGTTCCAAACCAATTTTTAATCTTAAATCAATTGTCGGTACAATACTGCCGCGCAGGTTTATCACTCCTTTAACAAAGTTGGGCGTATTAGGTACGGTTGTAACAGGAACCATTTTAATAATTTCAACTATTTTTAATATTTCAATGCCGTAACGTTCATTCCCGAGATTAAAAATTAAATATTTCCCTTCCATATAAAGAGCTTCTTTTGAATGAACATCCTTTTCGTTTTCCTTATTTTTATTTGTAAGCTGTTTAACTTTCTCAGACAGGTCTTCTTCGCTAATTTTTTTATTCTTTACCATTTTGTCTGCATCAGAACAGGCTTTATCAGCAAACTTAAGATCTACAAATTCATTTAAGTCAACCACGGAACCGATACCCATTTTGTCATGCATATAATTCTGAATAAAATCCAGGTCTGATTTAACCGGGTACAAATTATCGGTTTTAATACCTTTGGGCTCTGTAAGAACATTCTTAAGTATAGGCACCTTAAGCCCAAGTTCTTTTTTAGGATCTAAGAAATCAACAGCAACCTCAGCAGCATATCCCGGTTTTTGAGGGATTACTTTACCCGCCTGTACTAATAAGCTGGTAAATTCCTGTACTGCATCGGGATAATTTTTAATTAAATCTTCCTGTACGGCCAGTACGCAGCATGGATGGTTTTCCCAGAGTTCGCTTGTTAAAAATTGAAGCTCTGCAGAGCCGGTAGCAATAGCTTTTGTGCCCAAGGGTTCTGCAACCATAAACCCGCTTGCGTCCTTATTCCCTTCCATGAATTCACCCATTTTAACAGGCGCCACTACCTCAAAGTTCACATCAACATCCTTTTGCCCGGTAACGCCGGGTTTAAGCCCTATATTATTAAAATAAATATGGCCGAGCATATTGTGGATAGACATGGTATGAGGAATATAAAAAGATTTATTTTTATAAAATTCCGAACCGGAAACATCTGCGCCGGTTTTATTTTTTACGCAAATACTGCCGTTTTTATGTGCAAAAAGAATCAGACGGATAGGAACGCCGTAATTATAAAGGTCCATAGCAAGAGGCGCTAAAATAAATGCCGCGTCTGCGGTTTTGTTCTCTAACGCTTTTGCAACCGTATTCCAGCTTGGCATACATTCGGTATCAAGTTCAAAATGTTTAGGCGTTACTTCATTTTTCTTAATCTGGTTTTTTAGTATTCCAAGTGTAAGGTGATCCGTAATTTGAATGTGAACTGCTTTAATTTTCACTTTCCCCGAAGCTGATATTCGCGTTTCCTTTGTTAAAGGCTTAGGTTCATTAACCGCAGATTTCTCACCGAAAGCTTCATTAATCTTTTCAAGCAGTTCATCCTTATTAAATGGTTTGGAAATAAAACTGGAAACCCCCGCTTCTCCGGCTTTTTCAACTTCCTTCTTCTCTCCTCTTCCGGTAGCCATAAGAAACGGAATATCCTTTGTCTTTTCATTTGAACGCACCCATTTTAGGAGTTCAAAACCATCCATTACCGGCATATTCCAGTCGCTGATGATTAATTCAACACTCGCATCATTCTGTAATAACCCTATCGCTTTTTTCCCATCTTCAGCTTCAATTATATTATTGAAATCAAGCGAATTTAACGTCTTGATTTCCATTTTGCGCATAACTCCTGCATCTTCAACAAGGAGTATTTTAATGTTTTTGTTAACAGCCATTATTTACCACTTTTTTGTTACACTTGTTTATTCCAGACCGCGTTCACCGATTGCAAAAAGCAATATTATCCATAGTTATTATCGGCAATTAACGTAATTTTTAAAGACACTTGCGTACTGTTAACAACCTAAATTCAGGAATTAATTTTTGAATTTAATTTATACTTCTATTTTGTTCTAATTTCCTTATTTTAGAAGAAAACTTTTTAATCTGTCCGGTAAAAACCGGGTAATTTTTTTGAACTACTTAAAGTTGCAGTAAAAGGAATGAATAGGGATAACAAGGCAACTACCGAGAAAAATAGGATTGCGCTATCATCTGTAATAGCGGCTGTTTTTTTAACAATTTTTAAATTCATTGTAGGGTTATCTACCGGAAGTTTGGGAATATTATCCGAAGCGTTACATTCATCGCTTGATTTAATAGCCGCATTTATTACCTTATTTACAGTCAGAATTTCAGACAACCCTGCCGACAGAGAACATAATTTCGGGCATGGCAAGTTTGAAAATTTTTCTGCCTTAATCGAAACATTGCTCTTAATCCTTACGTGTGCCTGGATAATTTATGAAGCGATTAATCGTATCCTCACCCATCACGTAATGATTGAAATAACCGTATGGAGCTTTATTGTTGTTATTGTCTCAATTATTACGGATTTCTCACGTTCCAGAGCTTTGTTTAAGGTTGCAAAAAAATATGACAGCCAGGCGCTTCAGGCAGATGCTTTGCATTTCTCAACCGATATATGGAGTTCTTCCGTTGTATTGCTCGGCTTAATCGGCACTTCATTCCACTTTTACTATGCAGATGTAATTTCGGCCCTGCTTGTTGCTTTAATAGTCCTTTACATAAGTTTCAGGCTCGGTAAAAGATCTTTTGACGCGTTGGTTGATAAAGCGCCTCAAGGCTTATACGATTCAGTTCATCAGATAATAATAAATATCCCGGAAGTAAAAGAATATCATAACGTAAGGATTAGAGAAGCCGGAGCCAAAAAATTTATTGAACTAAATATTCACGTCGATAATAATTTAACTATTGATCAGGCCCATCATATATCCCACAAAGTTGAAGATGCTATTGAAAAAGAGATAGAGAACTCTGAAGTTATGGTACATGCAGAACCTGAAATTGAAAAGGAGTAATACTCCGGCTAAAAATTACGTTTAATTTACGATATGTTTTAAGAATGCTGCCTTTTTTGTTTGGCTTTATAATTTAGTCATTTCGATAAGTTTACCTAAATTAATTAGGGTTTTCCCGTAATTTACATTCACGCCTCTTTTTTGTACAGCAATTTTCATTTTAATAATTCATTTCATCTCAATTATTCTATGGATTATTGTAAATATTTTACGGATTTTTATAATAGTATTTTATTCCTTTTGGAGATTATCTGTTTATGGCAATAATAAAACCTTTCAAAGCATTAAGACCCGGCGAAGAATCTGCGTGTAATGTTTCAAGCGTTCCTTATGATGTAGTAAATACCGAAGAAGCAAAACAGTTTGCAGAAGGAAATCCGGTCAGCTTTATACGCGTAACGCGTTCTGAAATTGAACTGGATAGTAATACCGATCCGTATTCTCCATTAGTTTATAAGAAAGCTAAAGAAAATTTACAGCGGTTAATATCCCAGGTCCCTTTGATTATTGATGAGACAGAACATTTTTATCTCTACAGGCTTATTATGGATGGCAGAGCGCAGGTAGGGATAGCTGCCACATTTTCGGTTGACGACTACGATAACAATGTAATTTTAAAACATGAGAAGACAAGAAAAGTAAAAGAAGACGACAGGACAAATCATATTGTAACAACAGGCGCACAAACCGGCCCGGTATTCCTTACATATTCACCGGTTAAGGCTATTGATAAAATTGTTAATGAAACAATTAATAATATTAAGCCTCTTTTTGATTTTACTTCAGCCGATAATATTAAACATACTATATGGATATTGCCGAACAGCTATAATCAAACAATTGTTGAAGAAATAGCTAAGGTAAAAAGTTTATATATTGCAGACGGACATCACCGCGCTGCAAGCGCCAGCCGTGCAAGAAAAGTAAAACAGGAATCCAATCCTGCTCATAACGGTACAGAGGAATATAATTACTTTCTGGCTGTACTGTTTCCCGCTGATCAGCTTAAAATACTGCCTTACAACAGGATAGTATTTGATTTGAACGGCAAGACTAAAGAAGATTATTTAAATGAAATAAGTGAAAAATTTTCTGTGAAACTTACCAGTCAGCCCGAACCTGCCGAAAAGAAAAGTTTTGGTATGTATATGGACGGCAAATGGTATATGCTAAAAGCAAGGGATTCAATCCTTGCAAGCAATGCTCTTTCTAAATCGGTTGCAGAAACTTTAGATGTAAGCATTCTTCAGGATTTTTTACTTAACCCGGTTTTGGGAATCGACGATCCCCGGACAAATAAACGCATAGATTTTGTAGGAGGAATAAGGGGCACTAAAGAGCTTGAAAAACTGGTTGACAGCGGAAAAGCAGCAGTGGCCTTTTCATTGCATCCGGTTTCAGTGGATGATTTAATGAACATTTCAAATGGAGGAGAAATAATGCCGCCAAAATCTACATGGTTCGAGCCTAAGTTAAGGGACGGTTCATTAGTCCATTTAATTTAGTTTTATGTAACAAGCAACTGTAAGAATAAATAGTAAACAATTATTTTCATTTTCATTGAAAAAGGAAAGGTGATTATGCAAAAGAGGATATATAACTTCAGCGCAGGTCCGGCAGTGTTACCGGAAGATGTAATAAAAGAAGCACAGGAAAATTTATTTTCTCTCCCTGGTGTAGGGATGTCAATATTGGAGATTAGCCATAGGTCAAAAACATTTGATAAAATTATTAATGAAGCAAGAGCAGATTTAAAATCATTGCTCGGCATAAACGATAACTACGATATTTTATTTTTACAAGGCGGCGCAAGCCTTCAGTTCTCAATGGTGCCGTTAAATATTATGCCGCCTAAAAACAAAGCCGATTATATAATAACCGGAAGCTGGTCAAAGAAAGCATTAAAAGAAGCTAAAAGAGTTGGTGCTACCAATATAGCAGCATCAACAGAAAGCGAAAACTTTACGAGAATTCCGAAACAGGAAGAATTAAAACTTGATCCGGATGCTTCTTATGTTCACTTTACTTCAAACAATACAATATATGGAACTGAATGGCACCAGGAACCGGAAACAGGAAATGTTCCTCTTATCTGCGATGCGTCTTCAGACATCATGAGTAAAAAAATTGATGTAAACAAATATGGCATCATTTACGCAGGCGCTCAGAAGAATATGGGCCCTTCAGGCGTTACAGTTGTAATCCTAAGGAAAGACTTACTTGAAAGAAGCTCCGATTCACTGCATACCATGTTAAACTATAAGACACATGCAGAAAACGGATCTCTCTATAATACTCCTTCAACCGTTGGTATTTATATAATAGGACTGATTGCAAAGTGGTTGATTAAAAACGGCGGGCTCGATGCTATGTATAAGGTTAATAAAGAGAAAGCCGACTTACTATATAAAGCAATAGACGAAAGCAATGGATTCCTGAAAGGCCATGCTTTACCAGACAGCCGTTCTATTATGAATGTTACCTTCAGGCTGCCAAGCGAAGAGCTGGAAAAGAAGCTTATTGCTGAAGCAACTGCTGCCGGT
>JARLHB010000377.1 GCA_031292465.1 Ignavibacteriaceae bacterium | reverse complement strand
TTCTATATCAACATATTCACCTGCAGCCGGTGACAAATTATTTACATAATAAAAATGAACCGAATCTTTATATTGAGATGTATTCGTTCTGGCTATAGCGCTGTCACGTAATTGGTAAAGTGTATCCCTGTACCAAATATTTACTTCTGCATCTGTAACTGCAGGGTCTACTGTGTCCGATGCAGGATTAAGTCCGGTAGATGTCTGATAATTTTTTGTAAGAGTAATAATCTGAGCGGAGGTATCATTCCTCATAATTCCTGTTAACACGTAACGCTGCCTGAATGGGGCGTTTGGATTTAACGGGACCTCACATGAATAAAATATTATAGATGATAATGCTAATATAAAAAGTAAAACTTGTTTCATATCTCTATTTTCAATGTTGCAGTTGGTAAAAATGGCAGCATATTTACTCTTTCACCTGTATCCCGCTTAAAGTAAAAAATATTTTTACGGTTATACACATTAATAATGCTTAAATCCAGGCCACAGCGAAAATTCCAAATAGTAAATGTTTTTGAGAGGCCTAAATCCAAACGGTGATAATCAGGCAGCCTGCCTAGGTCTTTATCGGCAAGGATTGCATAGTGTGAATAATCTTCCAAAATAGACCAGTCAGAGTAAAGATTATTAAAATAAAATTTATTATAATATCCCATATTCTGGGTATAAGGTATTCCGGAGTTATAAACCCAAATTGCTGTTGCTTCCCAGCCGCTTCCGATGTCAGCGCTTAAAATTAAATTTAAAGCATTACGAATATCATAACGAGGATAGTATACCCAATTATTAATAGTTTTATATGCCCAGCTTAATGTATATGAACATATAAATCTAAAAGGGCTTGGTGAATAATTTAATTGGAACTCCCATCCGTAAGATTTTCCGGAAGCGGTAACTAAGTCAGGGTCGGTTGAAAGGATTTTCCCGTCATTAAGTGTCGGGATATTTTGTAGAACCTTATAATAACCTTCTATATCTAACGAAAGATTTTGTGTGAAATCCGCTTTCATCCCTATTGTATAATGAATTGCTGAAGATGTTTTCAAATACGACGGAGTTATTATCCATGGCTCAAACAAGGATATAACTTCATTCTCGTCTGAAAGAGTTGTTATTTGCTGCGTATAAATTCCCCAGGCTGCTTTTAAAGAAACCTCAGGTAGAATTCTGTAAGTCAGATTTGCCCTCGGGCATAACTGCATTGAACTTCCTTGTGCTTCCGAAAGCCCCGTAAGATCAACCAGAGTGCCAATATTTGCACCGAAGTTTTCGAATTGTTGAAATTTGTACAGAGCATAAACACTTAAATCTGTTCCGTGAGAACCAATGTCTGACGTGGCGCCTAACGAGTTTTCCAAATTTAATTTAGTATCAAGATCTTTTATATCTAATCCAATATTCAATTCATTTTTTGAATCATACACATAAACAAAATTAGTTTTAAAGGAGATATCATTTACCTGGTTTGATTTAGGTTTTGAACTGCTTAATTTCGGATCTACATCGCCATCAAATTCGCTCCAATGAAAATCAATATTAAAGAACAAAGGCGAATCTGTTATTTGTGACCATTTAAATCCAAAAAGATTATTATTCCATTTTATATTTTCTATAAGAGGATTGTCGTTTGACAGGTCATCGCCACTGGAAAAGCCCTCAATTACAAATTTTGAACCATTGATGAAATTAGGATTTGCATAATTTAGTTTATAGGACAAATCAAAGAAATTAATAGGAACATTTTCGTTGTTTAAAAATTTTTTCAGAATTTCAGTTGAAAAACTTTTTCTGCCTGTAACAATGAACGACCCGTATGGAATAGGCCCCTCTGCTAGTAATTTTCCGGAGATGAAGCTGGCGCTTGCCTTAGCAGCAAAATCATTTTTATTCCCGTCTTTAGTAATTATATTTAATACAGATGATAACCTGCCATTGTATTCAGCAGGAAACGCGCCCTTATAAAACTCTGCACTGTTTATCATATCCGGATCAATTACACTGAAAATGCCAAGTGCATGAAACGGATTATAAATAGTGGCCCCGTCTATAAGTACCATATTTTCATTGCTGGGGCTGCCTCTTACATAATAACGTGCAGAAACGTCACCTGTTGACTGTACTCCGGGAGTATACTGCAACGATCTGAAAATATCCGATTCCACACCTTTCGGTAATATTTCCAATTCTTTTATGGAAATCCGCTGAAGTCCGATATCGGGTGAGTTCTTTTCTGTTACTCTTTCTCCAATGCGTTCAACCGGCTTTAGCAGGATATTTGTGGGCGCCAGTTGAACTTTAATTTCCGTTGTCTTATTTGCAGTTATTGATATCTGCATTGTCTTTGTTATATAACCAATGAATGAAATAGTAAGATTGTATCTTTTCTTTACCGGTATTGCAGGGATATAAAAGTATCCGTTGGAATTTGAAGTTGTACCGATTTTTAATTCATTTATTACGACATTACTAAAAGGAAGCACTTCACCGTTAGTTGAATCAGCGATATAACCTCTTAGTATCCCTTTATCCTGTGCAGGTAAAGTGCTATTTAGAATTAGCTGCAAAAAAATGATTAATATGCAGATACCGATCGGATTAATATTTTGGAAGTAATTTCTAACCATTTAAATCCCGATGGAGGATGTTAAATATCCCCGGTTATTGTATAATAAATGTTTTAATTATTAAAAGTATATTGATTATACTTTTTAAGAATAATAATTATAAGAGAATTACGAAAATTTGAGTCGAAATATTATGCTAGCTTAGCCTAAGAAATCTTATTTTTACCAGGTTAAATCGTGGTTCTTAATATTAAAATCAAAAATAAGAATTATTTTCTATAAAATATTGGATTATTTATTAAAAAACAACCTATTGTTTATGGGACAAGGAGAAAATTAAAATGTCATTTAACACTTTGCCAAGGCTGTTTGAAGAAAGTGTAAAAAAATATCCTGAGAATATTCTGATATGGGAAAAGACGGGCCAGCAATATCAGGGTACAACATACAAGAATATGAAAGGCCTAATTTATAATTTTGCAGCGGGATTAATGAAATTAGGATTAAAACCGGGGGACAGGGCTGCTTTATTATCGGAAGGTAACAGGTATTGGGTTATAAGCGAGCTGGGCATCCTTTATTGCGGCGCAATAAACGTTCCTGTATCTGTTAAGATAGATGAATTATCAGATCTGAAATTCAGGCTTGTACATTCAGAGTGTAAAATTGTTATTGTTTCAGGTACGCAGTTGTTAAAAGTTAGGAAGATTAAAAATGACCTTCCCGATCTGGAAAAGATTATCGTTTTAGATTCATTACAAGATTTAAATGAAGATGAGATCACGGCTGATAGTGTATCAGAATCAGGCTGCGAGTATTTGAAGGGCCATTTAAAAGAATTTGAAGAAAGATGGCATTCAACTAAAGATTCCGACTGCGCAAATATTTGCTATACTTCAGGCACAACTGCTGACCCCAAGGGCATAATGTTAAGCCACAGGAACTATACTGCAAATGTTGAGCAATCGTCAAAGCTATTGGATATATCTGAAAAATATGTTTCACTGCTTATACTTCCATGGGACCATGCCTTTGCTCATACCGCCGGGATATACCTGTTGATGTATAATGGCGCTGCCATGGCTGCGGTTCAAACTGGTAAATCGGCATTAGAAACTTTGAAAAATATACCACAAAATATTAAGGAAATTCGCCCGTCGTTTTTATTCAGCGTTCCTTCATTGGCGAAAAACTTTAGAAAAAATATAGAAAAAGGCCTTCGAGAAAAAGGTCCTAAAATAGAAAAGCTTTTTCAAAAGGCATTAAAATTAGCTTATGCTTATAATAAAGAAGGATGGAACAGGGGTAAAGGCTTTCAAAAATTAAAGAAACCGTTGTATGCTATCTATGATAAAATAATCTTCAGCAAAGTGAGAGAGAGTTTCGGAGGGCGGCTGGAATTTTTTATAGGCGGCGGTGCGTTGCTTGATATTGAGCTGCAGCGGTTTTTTTATGCAATAGGAATTCCAATGTACCAGGGATACGGATTGTCTGAAGCTGCGCCTGTTATTTCTTCAAATGTTCCGCATAAACATAAACTCGGTTCGTCCGGAATTATTGTTCCAAATCTTGAATTGAAAATTTGCGATGCGAAAGGAAATGAACTGCCTGTTATGCAAAAGGGCGAAATAGTTGTAAAGGGTGAAAATGTAATGACGGGATATTGGAAGAACGAAAGCGCTACTAAGGAAACCATTAAGGATGGCTGGCTGTTTACGGGTGATTTGGGCTATATGGATGAAGACGGTTTTTTATTTGTCCTTGGAAGAAATAAGAGCCTTTTGATAAGTGGTGATGGTGAAAAATATAGTCCCGAGGGAATTGAAGAAGCAATAACAGACCAGTCAAAATATATTGACCAGATAATGTTGTACAATAATCAGTCGCCATATACCATTGCACTTGTTGTACCGAATAAGGAATCTGTCCTAAGATGGATGAAAGAAAATAATCTTTCAGGCAGCAATATAGAAGGACAGAAAAGCGTTTTAAAATTGATTGAATCCGAAATAAACGAATATCTTGAAGGTGGAAAATACGCGGGCTTATTCCCTAATAGATGGATACCTTCCGCTTTTGCAGTTTTAGGAGAAGGGTTTACAGAGCAAAACCATTTCTTAAATAGTACGATGAAAATGGTTAGAGGAAAAATTACTGAGTATTATAAAGAACGGATTGATTTTACTTTTACGCCTGAAGGGAAAGACATTTATAATCATCAGAATCTTAATATAATAAGCAGTCTTGAAAAAACGAACGAATAAAGTTTTATTTAAACATGATTTAAAAATCAATTTAAACAAATTGATTTTTTTTGTAAAAGATAAAAGGTAAATAAATTGTTAAAGAAATTTGATCAGGATATAAGCGAAGGGGTCTTGTTTACAGACCAGTACCAGCTAATGATGGCGCAGCTTTATTTTAAAATGGGAGTGCATGAAAAGCAGGCGCAGTTTGATCATTATTTCAGGCAGTATCCCGATTACGGCCTGCATAAAGCAGGGTATTGTATAAATGCCGGATTAGAATGGCTGATCGACTGGATGCAGAATTCTTATTTCAGGCAAAAGGAGATTGACCTATTAAAGAGTCAAAAAACGAAAAGCGGCAAAGCGGTATTTGAAAACGACTTCTTGGACTGGCTTCTTAAGAACGGCAATTATGATTGTATAAGTATGAGGGCTATTCCGGAAGGGCGGGTGGTGCATCCTAACGAAACTCTTACCGCTGTACGCGGCCCGCTGGCTATGGCGCAGATTCTGGAAACTCCGCTGCTTAACCAGTTAAACTTTCAAACTCTTATTGCAACAAAAGCTTCAAGAATAAAAGAGATGGGGCATAACCAATTAATGATGGAATTCGGGGCAAGGCGCGCGCATGATAGGGGCGCTAATGCAGGTGTAAGAGGCGCTCTTATCGGCGGGGCGGATTTTACTTCCAATGTAGGTATTTCTCATATACTCGGCTTCCCTCCAAAAGGGACTCATGCACACAGTATGGTGCAGTTATTTCTTTCACTCGGGATGAGTGAACTGGATGCATTCCAGGCTTTTGCAGATTTATATCCGGAGGATTGTATACTGTTAGTTGATACAATTAATTCTTTAGAAAGCGGCATTCCTAATGCAATAAAAGTTTTTGAGAATATGAAAAAGAAGGGGCAGCAGCCTATAGGGATTAGGCTTGATTCCGGCGATCTTGCTTATCTTAGCATTCATGCTGCCAAGATGTTAAATGATGCCGGATTTACTGAAGAGAAAATTGTCCTCTCAAACGAGCTGGATGAAATGAATATCTGGCAGATTATTACACAAATTACAGAAGAAGCTCCAAAGATGGGGCTTGATGCAGATAAACTAATTCACCGTTTAACTTACGGTGTAGGAACAAGGTTAATTACGTCGGCCGGCGATGCCTCACTCGGCGGAGTATATAAACTGGTTGCTGTTAATGATAAAGATATATGGGAGCCGATCTTAAAAATATCCGAAGCGCCTGAAAAAATACCTAACCCTGCTAATAAGCAAATTTGGCGCCTGTATGATCTGGATGAAAATGCTACTGCAGACCTGTTAAGTTTTGATTATGAAGATGTAGAGAAGTTTGATCCGTTAATTTTGCGTCATCCGGGTGATCAGACTAAAAAGAGAATCTTAAAGAAAAATCAGTTAACCAAATGCGAGCCTTTACTTATAGATATTCTTAAAGAAGGAAAGCTTGTCTATGAATTCCCTTCCATTGAAGAAATAAGAAAAGTTAAGCAAAAAGATCTGGGCCATCTTGATACAGGAGTCAAAAGATTAATCAATCCGCATCGGTACCATGTTTCGTTAACACCAAAATTATTTGAGCTTAAACAGGATCTGATAGCTAAGATGAGGGGATGAGTATAATTCCTTTGAAGTAATATATATAGTTATTACTGATACGTATGATTGTATCGAATAGTAATTGCTAATTCACATTACGTAAAATTTAATAATTTATTCATTTTTATTTCCATCCATGAACCAATTTTGATCTGAAATGAACTTAATTAAGAAATTTATTTAAAAGACATGAAACTAAAAATTAGTCGATATTAGCTCGTAAACAACATTACCGCTTGTCTTTTTTACCATACCGACATTTGAAAGTATAACATCCTCGGAAGCA
>JARLHB010000376.1 GCA_031292465.1 Ignavibacteriaceae bacterium | reverse complement strand
TTACTGCCTGAATTTACAGCTGCAGAAAATGTTGCCATACCGCAGATGATTTTCGGCACTTCATTAGATAAAGCGACAAAAAGAGCATTGGAACTATTAGATGCAGTCGGACTTGCAGACAGGGCTGGCAATAAGCCTGCTGCACTTTCCGGCGGAGAGCAGCAGCGCGTTGCTGTTGCAAGAGCGCTTGCAAATAATCCATCCATCATTTTTGCCGATGAACCTACAGGTAACCTGGATTCTGCCAACAGCGAGATTATTCATCAAATTGTTGTGGATCTTAGAAATAAATTCGGTAAGACTTTTGTTATTGTTACACATAACCAGGGGCTTGTTAAGCTGGCTGATAAGGTATTTGAAATAAAGGATGGGAATATATCATTGTAGGTCGTGCAGCCTGCACGACTACTGTTTCTTCTATTACAATGTTTGGGGGGGCAAGTGACCGGACGAACAAATCTGTTCGTCCTACATTTTCTTAGTTACTCGACAAATATTCAAATAATAATCTTACACCGAAGCCCGTCATATATTTTTTTGTGTAATTATTAAAATCATTTGCCATAGCAGGGCCGGCTATATCAAGGTGCGCCCAGGCAATGTTTTTATCTACAAATTTTTCAAGAAACTTTGCAGCAGTTATTGCGCTTCCCCATCTTATTCCGAGGTTTTTAACATCGGCTATATTGCTCTTAATCAGGTAATTATAATCATCCCACATAGGAAGCCGCCACAGCCTGTCGTACGTCTTCAATCCGGTTTTATATAATTCGTCAGCCAGCTTATCATTTTTCGTAAACATGCCTGCAACAAATTCACCTAGTGCAACAACACATGCGCCCGTAAGAGTAGCCAGGTCAATAATTACATCAGGTTTAGCTTTGGAAGCAAATTCAAGAGCATCTGATAAAATCACCCTGCCTTCGGCATCGGTATCTTCAATTTCTATACTCTTGCCTGAGGAAGTCAGAACTACATCTCCCGGTTTAAATGCTTTAGCTGACGGCATATTTTCAACAGCAGGTATAATACCCAAAATATTTATTGGAAGTTTTGTCCTTGCAGCTGCAAGTATTGTCCCTGCCACCACAGCAGCGCCGGACATATCAGCTTTCATTTCATCCATGTGTGCGGAAGGTTTTATGGAAATACCGCCTGAATCAAATGTTACGCCTTTACCTACTAATGCAACCGTACGCTTATTTTTGGTTCCTAACGCACCTTTATACTCTATTACAATAAATCTGGGCGGATTAGAACTTCCCTTACCTACGGCAAGCACGCCGCCCATTTTCCGTCTTTTAATTTCTTTTTCATCAAATACTTTTACTTTTATGCCCGCGCTTTTTAATGTAAATGATATTCTCGATGCAAGTTCAGCGGGTGTCAGCACATTTGAAGGCTCATTCTGCAAATCTTTTGTAAAGTTTAAGCCTTCAATTACGTTAAGGGATTTTGTAATTGCAGGTTTTAATTTCTTCTCGTCGTCTGAATAAAAATATACTTCAAGCTCTTTTAAGGATTTTTTCTGTTTAAAGTATTTTTCAAATGTATAGCTGCCTAATAAAATTCCTTCAACAAAAGTCCGGTAATAATATTCCTCGCTGTCAAAGAATTTTTTAAAATACTCGTACTTGGGAATAAAAATGTGAAGGTTCTTTACTTTTTCATTTTCAAGGCTCTGGATAAATCCTGCAAGATGATTTCTGAAATAATCTGCTGAAAATTTATCATCAATTTTAATCTTGGAGAATATAAGTTCATCCGGTTTGCCGTTAGAACTGGAAATTCTTACTTCACTTCCCTCTTTTGATAAAAAATTCTGTTTCTGTAATTCCGATAATTTTAAGTTGGAAACCCTTAAAAGGTTCTCAAAGCTTTTACCTAATTTTTTTTCATCAATAAGGTATTTCAGGCTTATGCTGAAAGGCTTATATAGTATTTTCTTTTCCCCGCAGACTGCTTTTATTTTAAACATTGCCTTTTCCCTATTTACTTTTTAAATATTCTTCCGATTTGCTTAATATTTTTGGGATATAATCTTCAAGTTTTGCATTATTAATTCTTGCACCTGAAGCGTTTATATGTCCGCCGCCGCCGAACTCTCCCGCCAGCTTATTTGTTGGTATTGTTCCCTTTGACCTGAAACTTACTTTGAAGCCGTCTTTTAATTCCAGAAATAATAAGCCAAGTACAACACCCTCAACCGATAGTGTATAGTTAACAAAGTTTTCAGTGTCGGATTCCATTGCGCCGAGCTTTTTAAATGTATCCTGTTTAAGAACCATGTATGCAATTTTTTTATCATCACCGTAAAGCTGCATTGAATCCAGCGCAGCGCCCGTTAGTTTTATCTTACTGAATTTGCTCTGGTCATAGAGTTTATCCAGAACATCACCCGGCACTACACCATGCTTCAATAAATCCGCAGCTATATAGTGAAGTTCCGGTGTAGTTCTTTCAAACCTGAATGAGCCTGTATCTGTTACAATTGCAGCATAAAGAGGGAAAGCTGTTTCATACTTCAACGCAACAATACCCGTTTTAACAATGAAGTCATAAAGTATATGCCCGGTTGCGCTATACATTACATCTGTAAAGAAGTGATCAACAAAGTTTTCGCTGTCCTGATGATGGTCTATGCAGATTTTTAATTTGCCTGATTTATCAAATGCACTTTGCATGCTTACTATACGGCTCGATCTGTTGAAATCCAAAGCTACAAGTACATCAACTTCATCAAATACATGTTGATGTTTCTGTTCATCATATTGTTCAATAACTTTATCAGTATCCAGGAACTCAAGATTATACGGCATGGAGCTATGATTGATAATAAAGACCTTCTTACCAAGTTCTTTTAAGACAAAGTACATGGCTATTTCAGAACCGATAGCATCAGCGTCCGGGTTTACATGCGTTGTAAGCAGGAAAGAATTATTTTCCTGAACTATCTGCTTAAGTTTATTAAAATCAATCATAATATTAAATCAATAATTTTTGAAAACTAAGGGCATAAAATAGAAAATATTTACATTGTAAGCTAAACTCCCTTATATAATATTGTTAAACATAAAATAACCTCACCCTTCCCCTCTGTTTAAAAAAGAGAGGGAGGGGTGAGGTTGAAATATGTTTAGTTATATATAAGAATAGCTACAATTAATTCACTTCCCACATATTACCGCTGAACAGCAGTTTTTTCAGGTCACCTTTGCCTTTTTCTTTTTTTACTCTTTCGATCTGAGCATGAAAATCATCATCATAAGTGGACTTGGTTATTTGCCTGATTACTCCAATTGGTAAAGGGAATCCCTCT
>JARLHB010000375.1 GCA_031292465.1 Ignavibacteriaceae bacterium | reverse complement strand
TGGGTTAAAGATAAAGGATATTACGGACAGTATTTATACGGCAGAAATTATTATTCCTTATCGGAAAAATCAGAAGCGCTTGGCGAGGCGTTAAGTGTTCTTTACGGAATATCAGGGAATGAAAAAGCCAAACAAATAATTTCCAGTACACCAGTAACTGAATATGGCATAACATGTATTTATCCTCAGATTCCTAATCTTCCGCCTTATCATAATGATGCGGTGTGGCCTTTTGTAGAATCTTATTGGGCATGGGCGTCTGCAAAAACAGGAAGTACAAAATCCGTACTTTCAGCATTTGGCTCATTATATAGAAGCGCTGCTTTGTTTATGACTAATAAAGAAAACTTAGTTGCTTCAACAGGGGATTATCTCGGCACTGAGATAAACTCCGACAGGCAGTTATGGAGTGTTGCAGGAAATCTCGCATTAATATACAGAGTTATATTCGGCATTACATTAGAACCAAACGCAATTATGTTTAATCCTACGATTCCGAAAGAATATAAAGGTGAGAGAATGTTAAATAATTTTAAGTTCAGAAATTCGATATTCTATATTATAATAAACGGCTACGGAAATAAGTATAATAAAATTATTCTTGACGGCAGGGAAATTAAAGGGAATAAAATACCTGCCAATCTAAACGGAGAACACAAAATACAGATTGAAATGAATAACCATGAAAATTCAGATTCTCCTATAAATTTTGTTGATAACCGTTTTGCTCCCGAAACTCCAAATCCTAAATTAGAAAGCAAAAAGATTATTTGGGACAAAGCAGAAAATGCGTCTGCTTATTTAGTTTATAAAGACGGCAAATTTATAAAGAAGACAAACGAAGCAAGTTTTGAAATTAATGCTAATGTCTTCGGTGATTACCAGGTAGCTGCTGTTGATGCCAGCGGGCTTCAGTCCTTTTTAAGCGAGCCGGTTAACTTTGTACCTCAAAAAAATATTACTGTTATACAGGCAGAAGATGGCAATAAGAATATTCAGAACAATTATAGCGGTTTTGAAGGTGCTGGTTATATCCTGTTAGATAAGAGCCAATTCCCGGGACAGGAGGTTGTTTTTTACGTTGATATTACAAAAGAAGGCAGTTACAGCATTGATTTCAGGTATGCAAACGGCAACGGCCCTTTGAATACTGATAATAAATGTGCTATAAGGACATTGGCAATAGATGGCAAAAGAGCAGGTGCTGTTGTGTTTGCACAGCGGGGTGTTGATGCATGGACTGACTGGGGATTTACCAATTCGATTTTAAAGAAGTTAAGTAAGGGTAAGCATACATTAACAATCTCTTTTGAAACATCCGATAATAACATGAATGTTGATACAAATACCGCTTTGCTTGATTATGCCAGAATAATAAAAGTAGATTAAATGGCTATTCTAAATATCATTTATGTAATGTAGTTTAGTAATATAAATTTGTCTTTCAAATAATCCGGGTTAAAATGAAAAAAATATTGTCCCTTTTAATTTGCATATATTCATTTTGCTATTCAGAAACAATAATTGATTGTGAAGCATACCAGCCGGCAGAGATTAATTCCGCGGAAGTCATTACTTCATTAAAAACAAATTATTCAAGATACTCACCCGGTGATACTGTTAATTTTACCGCTTCGTTTAATACGACAATTGCAAACGGAACAATAGAGGTAAAATACTTTCATTTAGCTGATAGTATCCAGGGACAGTTAATTAATATTACAGGCAGTACGGCTGCAGGCTGGCAATGGGTAGCCCCCGCAAATGATTTCCGCGGGTATCTTGTACAGGTTTTGCTTGAACAAGGAGGCCAGGTTGTTGACACAGCGACAATCGGCGTAGATGTATCTTCAAACTGGAAATATTTCCCCAGGTACGGATTTGTATCAAGTTATCCCAGGTTAAGCAGTGATAGCATAGCTTCTGTTATTGAGACATTGAACAGGTATCATATAAATGGTGTGCAGTTTTATGACTGGCAGTATAAACATAATATGCCACTGGATGGAACTCCCGACAGCCCCGCAACCTATTGGAGGGATATAGCAAACAGGCTGGTTTATTTTTCCACTGTAAAAAGTTACATTGACGAAGTACATAAACATAATATGCTTGCAATGTCTTACAATCTTCTTTACGGCGCTTATAGTAATTCAAGCGCGGACGGCGTGAAGGATGAATGGGGATTATATACAGATGCAAACCATACGACACGGTATATGTATACTCTGCCGACCGGCTGGGCAAGTAATCTTTATTTTATGGATCCTTCAAATAAAGAGTGGCAGGCTTATATAATAGGGCAGGAAAGAAAAGTATTCCAGGCATTGCCGTTTGACGGATGGCATGTTGATCAGGTAGGCGACCCGGGCACAGTTTATAACTATTATGGTAAAAAGATTACCGTAAGTGATACATTTTATGATTTTCTAAAAAACGCTAAAGATTTACTTAACGTTGATTTTGTTATGAATGCCGTCAATCAGTACGGACAGGGAGGAATAGCAATTGCGCCTGTCGATTTTCTCTATTCTGAAGTGTGGAGCCCGAATGAATCTTTTTCTGATCTGGTAAATATTACTTCACGGAACAGTTTTTACAGCGGTTATAAGCTTAATTCAACATTGGCTGCATATGTAAATTATAATCTGGCAAACAATCCGGGATATTTTAATACTCCGGGTGTTATTTTGCTTGATGCTGTAATATTTGCAGCAGGCGGCTCTCACCTGGAATTAGGCGAACATATGCTTGGAAAAGAGTATTTCCCAAACAACAATCTGCAAATGAAAGATGATTTAAAAAAACAATTAATTCATTATTATGATTTTTTAGTATCCTATGAGAACATGCTAAGAGACAGCGTAAAAGTACATGCAGTCAATTTAGTATCCACTTCCAATATTAAGCTGTCAAGTTCATCAATAAGTCAGGGTACGGTTTGGTATTATCCTGTATTAAAAGGCAGTTCACAGGTAATCCACCTTATTAATCTGTTAAAAGCAAATTCAGTAGCGTGGCGGGATGCCAATGGCACCCAGGTCGAACCTGATAATATGTATAACCTTACATTTAAATTACATGCTGACTCAACCGTAAAAAGGATATGGTATGCTTCGCCGGATTTAGGCCAGTGCTCTCCGGTTGAATTACAGTTTACGGAATTAAATGATTCTGTAACTTTTACAGTGCCGCAATTAAAATATTGGGATATGATAGTAATAGAATATTCAGAAAGTACATCTTCAATAGGCGAAGGCAGAGATAACCTGTCGGGGATGCATTATTCATTAGGACAGAATTATCCTAATCCCTTTAACCCCACTACCACAATAAATTATTCACTGCCTAAAGCCGGATTTGTAAAATTAAAAGTATTCGATATTCTCGGGAATGAGGTGGAAACACTGGT
>JARLHB010000374.1 GCA_031292465.1 Ignavibacteriaceae bacterium | reverse complement strand
TTATTTCATCTATCGCTCTTTCACAAATGTTTGCCCAGGGTTATAAATTAGTCTGGTCTGATGAATTTAACGATACAACTTTGGATTTATCAAAATGGAGCAATGAAACCGGAAATAATAACGGCTGGGGAAACAGCGAATCGGAATATTACACAAGCCGCGCTTCAAATTGCAGTGTTAAAAACGGATTACTGAATATTACCGCTGTAAAAGAAAGTTATTATGGATTTAATTATACATCCGCAAGAATTAAAACGCAGGATAAATTTTCTGTTAAATATGGTAAAATAGAAGCCCGTATGAGACTTCCATACGGTAATGGAATTTGGCCGGCATTCTGGATGCTGGGTGATGACATCTCTACCGTAGGATGGCCTCAATGCGGCGAAAACGATATTATGGAAATGATCGGCGGTTCAGGTACCGGAGGTACGGGAAGTCCTCTTAGTGATGCGACTATTTACAGTACACTGCATTGGTACACCACACAGCATGTTTCCGCAGGAGGAAAATACAGTTTAAGTTCAGGTAAATTTGCAGATGATTTTCACACAATTGGCGTAGTTTGGACTCCCAAATTGATACAGTTTTATATGGACGGAACTACCTATTATACCCTCGATATTTCATCTTCCGCATTAAGCGCATTCCAGAATAAATTTTTTATAATTCTAAACCTTGCGGTAGGCGGACAATGGCCCGGATACCCAAATAGTTCAACTGTCTTTCCTCAAACTTATCAGATTGATTACGTAAGAGTATATCAGGATACAACCTTATACCCTTCCGTTTCTGTTACTTCTCCTGCAGACAATTCATATTTTGATGCGAACTCAAATATTACATTGACTGCTAATGCAGCATATTCCGGCGGAACAATAAGCAAAGTTGAGTTTTACCAGGATTCCATTAAAATTGGAGAAGCGTTTACAAGCCCTTACCAGATGAGCTGGAATAATGTTGCCCCGGGCAGTTACAGGATAAGCTGTGCAGCATATACCAATACAGGTTTCTCATCAAAATCGGATGCAGTTAATATTACCGTAGGAAGCGGGTGGACTACCTCGCCATACGGAGGCACCCCGGCTAAAGTTCCGGGCACAATTGAAGTTGAAAATTTTGATTTAGGCGGGCAGGGTTCAGCTTATAATGATTCAGATACTCAGAACAGCGGAGGCCAGTACCGGCTAACTGACGGCGTGGATATTGAATCATGCTCTGATACCGGCGGCGGCTATGATGTTGGCTGGACGCAAAGTAATGAATGGATGACTTACACAATTTCTGTTAGCGACAGCGGCATTTACCAGATAGGGACAAGAGTTGCAACCACTTCTGCAGGCGGCACACTTCATTATGAAATAGACGGTACTGATGTAACCGGAACTATTTCTGTTCCAAACACAGGGGGATGGCAGGCGTGGACGACTGTACAGTCGCAATCTTTCAAACTTTCGGCAGGTACACATGTAGTTAAGCTGTTTATCAGTTCAGGGAACTTTAATATTAATAAATTTAACATCTTTCCGCCCAATGCACAGCCATATATTGCTATTACTTATCCTTCCGGCGGCGAGCAGTTTGCACCCGGCAATATAATCGAAATAAAATGGAACAGCCTTATGGTTGACCAGGCAATGCTTGGCTTTTCTTCAAATGGGGGCAGCTCGTTTTCACTTGTACAAAACAGCGTGGATGCTAAATTCGGTGTGTACAGGTGGAAAGTACCTTCCGTTACTTCATCCAAATGTAAAATTATAATTATGAGCAAAGAAAGCTCCACAGTAGTTGATACTTCCAATGTCCCATTTTCTATCAGTATTACAGATGTAAATGATGATAAACCTGTTTTACCTAAAGGTTATTCTCTTAACCAGAATTATCCCAATCCTTTTAACCCCTCTACAATTATAAGCTGGCAGTTAGCTTCAGAAAGTTTTGTCACATTGAAAATTTATGATATGCTCGGTAATGAAGTATCAACGCTTGTAAACGAAGAACAAAGCGCCGGGGCTCACAGCGCTGTTTTTAATTCACAGCAGATTGCAGGCAGAAAGGGCGCTTTTGCCGCAGGTGTATATTATTACCGTATTCATGCAGGAAATTTTACTGATACTAAAAAACTGGTACTGCTGAAGTAATTAATAACTCATTTTACGCAGTATTGAATTTCAATAGCCCCGCCATTTAGAGGCTGTGTGAAAATTAGTTTTATATGAATAATTATGCGATAAATATTTTGATTAACTTCTTACACACGGAGTTGTAAACTGTTGAAACAGTTAAGGAAAATAGTAATTGCATTATTAACACCGCGATTAATCGCGGTGTTAATGATAAAGCAAAAACCTCTTCAACCGTTTTAACGGTTTACCACCACCTGATAGTTGCGAGAGCAAAATCAAAATATTGAATAATTATAAATATAATTTGGATTTTCACACAGCCTCTAAACGGCGGGGCTATTTAACAATATTTTTGAAGACTGTGTAACTTCAGTAATTAATTAGAATTAAGCGGTGTAGCCGCGGGATGTTTGTAGAGATTATAAAAAACAAGAATAGCTTCATAGAAGCGGCATGGTGAACTGTTCCGGCAGTTTCCAGGCTGTTATTATTTCGAATAAAGGGTCAAACATATTTTCCAGTAAAAGAGAAAAGTAATAATTCGCATGAAAGCCATGCTTAATAAATTTTAAGTTGTACTACTAATTGTTTATAACTATACTGTCTCTTAGGGATGTGACATAATTAGTTACCTTTACCTGTGTGGTTCCGTCTTTTCCGGTTTGTATCCCTGTTGCAATAATAACAACCTGCTGGTCAGATGCGGTTGATGTAAAGGAACCGTTACCGTTTGTAGCAAGATTAGCCGGTATCGTCCATCCCGTAAAAGACTGGTTGCCTCCGCCCAAAGAGATTGTTGATATGTAATATTTCCGTGCCAGTGAGCCCAGATTATTCAAATCATTTATAACGGCATCTCTATTGGCAGACTGCGCATTCGAAGTGAAAAGACTTATACCCACTGTAATCGCAAGCCCTACAATTATAGCTCCCAGTACAATTAAAAGTAACTGTTGCTGTCCCATCTTTTCAACCTAATTTATTTAAGAAAAATTATAATTAATATCTTAAACAAACAACATTAATTTTGAAGATAAGTGTTTTTAATACCTATATTTTCGTATTTTTATCAAAATAATTTAGTATTCTGTATATTATTATAAAATAAATTGGGAGATCATATTATGTCAAAAACCGAAAAGAATTTAAAGGAAGCATTTGCCGGTGAAAGCCAGGCAAATCAGAAGTACAATGCATTTGCAAAAAAAGCTGAAAAAGAGGGTTTCCCTAATATAGCCCGGTTATTCAGAACAGCTGCTGATGCGGAAAAAATTCATGCTGAAGGCCATTTAAACTCTATGGACGGAATCGGTTCCACTGTTGATAACCTTAAATCTGCTGTAGCCGGTGAAACTTATGAGTTTACCGAAATGTATCCGCCGATGCTTGAGGCTGCAATTGAAGAAAATCATAAAGCTAAGCGTATGTTTGGCTACGCTCTTAAAGCTGAAGCCGTTCATGCTAAATTGTACCAGTTGGCGCTTGCTGCTGCTGAACAGGGAAAAGATCTTGATAATGTAGAGTTTTATCTCTGCCCGGTTTGCGGAAATATAGAACTTGGAAAACCAACTGCAAATTGTCCAATTTGCGGCCTTCCG
>JARLHB010000373.1 GCA_031292465.1 Ignavibacteriaceae bacterium | reverse complement strand
GAGTAGCAATTATCTGCTTTATTTTATCAGGCGCTTTTTGATAAACAGTCATAACTATTTTTTGGCCGTTTATTTTGCTTTCCATAATTGTAGCCCGGTCATTTACTTTCTTTAAATTTCCCGCACCGCCCAGAGCATTTATATAATTATTCCATACTTCCCTGGCACTTACTGAATCAGATGCACTTACCGGAAATATATCAGAGTTACAGTCTGCATTGTATTCATAACCAAAGAGGGCACTGTTAGAATATGGCTTGTATGAAGCATAGCTTAATGCATATCCGGGAAAAGATAAAATAATTGCCAATAATATGTTTTTTGTCATTGCCTGTCTTAAAAAAATAATAATGTAGCTTCAAATTTAACAATAAAGGCCGTCTAATTAAATGAAAAACTTATACGTCCAACCGATTATTGATTTACTATACAAAACCGGTTAAACAAAGCCTGTTTTTACTGAAAAAGTTAATTTATATTTCGGACAAATTATTAAGTGATTAATGATTAAATTACTCTAAGCCGGGTAAGGAAGCTAATAATTGTATATTATTTGCCTTTTAGTGTCTATCAAAATATTCAATTAACATATATAAATATCTAATTGGCGGCTATTTATTATTAAATGTGTGGTATAATAATTGGGACAGCTTTATTTTGAATTTTCAAAATCTCTTACATTATTCTTTAAATAAATAGGGCAGCATGAAATTTTTTATCTTTCCATTATTGGTTATTACCTTATTCTGCAGTCAGGCTTTTTCGCAGCAATATTATGTAAGAGGAAAAGTTTTAGACAAATCCGGCGCGTCATTTATAAGCTATGCAAATATTAGGGTTGAGAACTTAGCATCCGGTACAGCAGCTAATAAGGAAGGTGAATTTGAATTAAAACTAAATCCCGGCAGATATAAAATAATAGCCTCCTGTATCGGTTTTAATTCCGATACTGTTTCTATTAATCTTAACCAAAACCTGCCTAACACAAATTTTTATTTACTTCAGGCTAACATTAACCTGCCGGAAATTACTGTAACCCCCGGCGAAAATCCTGCTATCAGGATAATAAAGAATGCTATTGAAAGGAAAAAAGAGCGGGATAAAAAGTTATTAAGTTATGAGTTTGAAGCTTATACAAAAGGGATCATAAGGACACAAAGGGATATAATTGCAAATGATAACCGCGTTGACCTGGGCTTAGGTATAGATTCCTCTGCCTTAAAAATAGCAGGTATAATTGAAAACGAAAGCAGGGGGCATTACAAAAGGCCGGATTATTATAAAGAGGAAATAACTGCAAGGAAACAAACAGCTAATTTCCCCTCTTCCGTTAATGTACTTACCGGCGGCAGGATAGTGAGAAGTTTTTACGAAGACCGAATTAATATTATGGGAAAGGAACTGCCCGGCCCGCTTGCAGATAATGCCTTAAGTTATTATGATTACTATATCAGGAACATAGTGGCAATAGATAATAAAATTGTCTATCAGATATCTATAACTCCAAATGACCTAAACGACCCGGGTTTCATAGGGAACCTGTTTATTACCGACAGCGCTTTCGATTTAATTAAGATTAATCTGCATATAAACCGTGCAGCAAACACCGGAGGCATTTTTGATTCGCTAACTATTTTTCAGCAATTTTCAATGTTCAAAGATTCAATCTACATGCCTGTAGATTACAGATTATTTGCCACTGTAAATGTTCTGAACCTGGCTAAATTTGGTTTTGAACTGAATACAATTTTGTATGATTACAAAATTAATTCTATTACCAGCGATAGTTTATTCAGCAAAGCAGTACTGACTGTGCTTCCCCATGCAGATGGCAAAGATTCGGTTTTTTGGGGGAATGCAACCACCATTCCAAATACTTTTGAGGAACAGAATGCTTATAAAAGGATTGATAGTTTAAATAATGTGCCGCGAACATTTTGGGATGATTTTTCACCTTTGTCTACTAAAATTATGCTGTCTGATAATTTTTCAATGAGCGCCCCTTTAGGTATGTATCATTTTAACCGTGTGGAGGGCCATGCATTGGATTTCGGGTTATTTCTTAATAATGCTTTTGACCAAAGATTTAATTCTTCTTTCCTTTCTTCGTATGGATTTTCAGATAAAAAATATAAATCAATCTTTGATGCTTCTTATCTTCTGGGCGATTACCGTACGTACAAAATTTCCCTTAATGCATATAACAAATTAGCCGAAGTATTCGGCAGCTCTGATAATTACAATGATTTAACATCAACCGCTCTTGCGCTTCTGTCAAAATATGAATTCAGGGATTACTTTTATACAAAAGGGATTGTGCTGAATGCTTCAGGCGAAGTATTTCCTATTCTTAGTTTAAATGCGGGTTTTATAAATCATACGGATAATAATGCGTTTAAAAATTCAGACTTTGCTTTTTTCGCTAAGAATAAACATTATTTAGATAACCCTGCCGTTTATGAAACACGAATCAGCGCTGTAACTGCAGGATTTAATTTTGACTTTAGAGATTATATAGAGGACGGCCTATATAGGAGAAGAATTTCCGCGGGAAAATCCTATGCTGTTTTTGGCGGCGATATAATGTATTCTGATAAATCATTTCTTAACAGTAATACAGATTTCACAGTTTACAAAATGAATATTAGTGGAACTATTAATACTTTCAATTCAGCCCGGCTTAACTTCAGGGTATTTTCTATGTACACTGAAGGCGCCCTGCCATATCAAATGTTAAATTCCATATCCGGAAATATAAATTCGACAGGGCAGGATTATACATTCAGGACTCTTAACATGAATGAAATTCTTGGCAGCCGCGTAATGACTATAAATCTTGAACATTACTTTGGCGACGAGCTGTTCAGGTTTTCTAAAATACCCGGAATAAAAGACTGGGAACTTCAACTTACGGGATTTTTTAATATAGCTTATTCCGATGTAAACGATAAGTCGAAGTTAATTTCTCCATATCCATTGCAAGAGCTTACACATCCGTTTTATGAAATAGGATTTGGAATAGGGCAAATATTATTTCCTATTCAACTCGATTTTGCGTGGCGGTTAAACTACAGAGGAGAAAATAATTTCAGAATAGGTATAAATACGTTTATAATTCAGTAAAATCTATTACATAGTTATAGAGTCATTATATATTTATAACGTATTCATTACATTTTTTATAAATTCTTAACTTACTTAAACATAGGCGGATGCTTAGACTGAAATCCTGTAGCATCCTGATAAGCTTTAGCAACTGCCAATATCTTTCCTTCTTCAAACAGCCGCCCTACAAACGTTATGCTTGTAGGATGTACACCGTCGTTTGAACCGTTAGGCACAACAACCAGCGGATGGCCTGTAAGATTTGTCGCTAAAGAATTATCACCTTCATCAGATGGCGCAAGATAAAGGTCTATCCTATTATCATTCAGCATTTTTTCCATTTCCTGTATAAGCAAATAACGTACGCGGTTTGCATTTACATATTCAACAGCAGGAATAAATCTTGACGACCGGAAAATGTTCGGCCAATTATCCTTACCCTGCCGTGCAAGCATGGCATCTTTGCCGCTTCTTGTCAATTCATCAAATGCAGCGCCTGCTTCTGAATCAAGTATAAACGCAATATCATTAACCGGAATGTCCGGCAGTTCAATCGGAATCATAATAGCTCCAAGTTTCTCCATCTCTTTAATTGTTAGAGAATCATTAGTCTTAAACCCGTAATCATGATTAAAATCTTTGCTTAAATAACCAATCCTCATTCCCTTCAGGCTTATCTTTGATGAATAATTGAAAGGGAAATTATATAATGTTTGATCCATCCGGTCCGGGCCATGAATATAATTAAACACGATTGCACAATCCTCAACATTACGGCAAATCGGCCCTATTTTGTCCATAGACCAGCTTAGAGCCATTGCCCCATGCCTGCTTACGCGTCCGTATGTCGGCCTTAAACCGGTATCGCCGCACCTTGTAGATGGAGCAACAATTGAGCCCCATGTTTCAGTACCAATCGCAAACGGAACAAGTCCTGCGGATACTGCTGCAGCCGAACCGGCAGATGACCCGCTAGATCCCTGCGTAGTATCCCAGGGATTTCTTGTCAACCCGCCGAACCAGACATCATCCATTGCCAATTCACCCATAGAAAGCTTGGCAACAAGTACAGCGCCAGCTTCACCAAGCTTTTTAATAACAGTTGCATCTTCGTCAATTAACTGATCCTTATAGGGGGCAGCTCCCCAGGTTGTTTTATAGGATTTTGTATCAAGTAAATCCTTTACACCGTAAGGAATTCCATGCAGCGGGCCGCGGTATTTGCCGGATGCAATTTCCTTATCTGCTTTCTGTGCTTCGTGCATAGCACGGTCTTCCGTTAAAGTCACAATACAATGCAATGTCTGGCCGTATTTCTTTAATCTTTCAATAAATATTTTAGTAAGCTGGACAGATGTTACCTGCCTTGTTCTGATTAAGTATGCAAGCTGGCCTACTGAGTAAAAAGCAAGTTCGTTTTTATCTTTTGGTAATTTGGTTTTAGAATAATCACTTAAAACAAATGTAGATTTTCCGGCCGGGGCCTTAAAACCTTCCGGGATTGGATTAAATAGAACCGCCGGAGGGATACTGTTTGGAAGATTTTCTTTCCTGATATTTTCGTAATTCTTTAAATGATCACTGACAAGCCCGAGCATTGTATCCTGCTGTGCTTCGGTAAATTTCAAACCAATCATTTTTTCAGCGGCAGTAATTATCTCTTTGGTAACCGTTGTGTTCTCACTTGTAATTATAAATGCAGCGCCGAGAAAGAATGATGAAACTGAAACAATTATAACAGGCAGGACTTTATAATATTTTGGTTTCATTTAAACTCCAATATTTAATAATTGAAATTCCGGTAAGAGCTGTTTTTCAGAAAGAAGTATATTCCGTAGTAGAAATTAAGAAGTGAATCAATGAAATGCTACTATCCAGCCGAATTCAATTTGTAAAGCGAATCGCTGATTCGCTTCTTTTGTTGGACTAATATTATTTACTAATTTGCGAAAAAGCGCCCACCGGCAGATAGGCGGCCAGCTGTTTTCTCGTTACAGCTTTGCGTATCCCTAGTTATTAACTCACCTTACGCAAAATCAATTTATTCTAAAGATAATTGGTAGTAAAAATGGCGAAACAGCGTTTCGCCGTACAACTTTGCGTAACGTGAGTTATTAAACTAATATTATTACTTTAGTAAAATGAACTTCTTTGTATCAACAAATTCTCCCGCTTTTATCTGGTAAAAGTATATCCCACTTGAAAGATTCTTTAACCTGCTGTTAGACATTGTATTAAACTCAATTTCGTAGGTGCCGGCGGATTTGCCTTCATTTAATAGTGTAACTATTTCCTTCCCTAATATATCATATATTTTAATCTGCACATTAACACTGCCAGTTGCGGTTGCAGGAATTGAAAACCTGATTTTTGTTGACGGGTTAAACGGATTCGGGAAATTTTGCGACAAATAAAAAGATGAAGGAATCGTATTACTTATTTTTTTAACATTCGTTATTTTTGAAAGGTCGAATAAACTACCGTAAATATCATATCCATTTCCCTGATTCCTTGCATCCGACCACGTAAACATTACTTTATTTCCGGTCGCTGCCACACACGGCAGCTTTTTGTATGATGATTTCCCATCATCAATTTGTAATGAATCCGACAAAACATTACCGCTATTTGAGAATGCTTTCTCAAATATCTTATTGCCAATTCTGTATAGGACAATAAATTTATCGCCTGCTAAATTAGTAATATTTACCTCATCGGCGTTGTACGCTAAAGGTATATTGCTCTTAATTGTATCAGCTGCAGAATTAACAATATAGCCATTGTATGAATATAGTCCGTTTGTATAGAATTGTGTTGTTAATAAAAATTTATTGTCGCCGAGAATAATTGTCGGCGAAATATTTATTATTTGTGAAAGGGGTACTAACTTACTTGAGAAAAGCTGAACTTTATTATCATATGTAACCCATAATGAGTCTTTGTTTTCTAGGTAAATCTGCAGATAGCTTCCAGGACTAGCTGGCAATATATATTCATTTAATTTATTTGCTTTTCTGTCAAATGAAGTAATTATTGTTGAACCGTATTTTCCATAAACAACAATAAACGTTGAATCCGATATTATCTTTGCCTCTGCTTTTAAATAGTAACTATCATCACTTGATACTAAACTATCTTCATAAACAATATCCCCGCTTTGATTAAGGACACTGTAGCCAAGTCTGTAATAAGAATCTGAAATCGTTTTTTCCCAAAGCGTTATAGAGGAACCATCACTAAAATACTCGCTGGCATATCCGCTTAAATCAAATATCTCTCCAACATTATTTCCGTTTATATCAATATATCTGGCTTTATAACCATTTTCATCCTGCCATGAACTGACAAATTTATTATCGTTAACTTTTCTGACAAACAAATTTAACTGGTTGTTTCCTGATAGATCATCATTAACTTTTATCGAATCCATTAAGGATAAATTATTATAATACTTTAAATAAATATCTCCATTTCCCTGAACAGGTATGACATAGTTATTAATCCCGGTTAATGATATACCATTACTGAAATCATATTGTGAAGTTGTATCTGTAAATTCATTCCCTGATTTATTACCGTCCTTATCAAAATAAATTATTGAGTTAACCATTTTGTTTGAAGCCCAGTTATAGGTATTTGCGGACAAAGCAATCCCGAACAAGTCTTTATCTATAGACACAAGAGAACAACTTGTAATATTGTAATACGCGTTCACATTTTCAGATTTATAATAAGGGATTTTAATTTCATTACTACAGCCTATTATATTTCCTTTATCATCATATTTCGCATAGGTGAGTTTTAGTGAATCTTTCCTGACAAAAAATACTTCAAATAACGAATCTGAGACTGTTTTAACTTTTATACATGACAAATATCCTGGTTGGAAGTATATTTCATTTGTAGAATCAGAAGGATATGGCAATAATAATTTATTAGAGATAATTATAGAATCTTTTGAATTAAATAACGTCCCATAATAACCTATTGGAAGATTATTATTTCTTGAATTAAGCCATGCAAGAAAATATTTACCTTTATTATTTATATCAGCCGAAATACTACCAGCCGTTAAAGGTAAATTTGCACTATCAGGATTAAGATGTGTGAGCAAATTGCCTGCATAGTCATACCTTGCGGTAGTAACAGAACCATCATTCATAAAAAAGAATATAAAACTGCTATCGGTTGTTATAGCTTCCGGCTGCGTTCCTAAATAACCGGTACCACACCATGGATATTCACCCCTTGCTAAATTTATTTCCTTTATGGGTTCATATTCTTTATTATATATAGAGCCCGATACCTGGAAATAACTCCACGAGTAATATGCAGAACCATAATCATATTCAGTTGTTTTTAAACTGACAAAATTATTTGTTGAAAAATAGATGTGCTCATTTGAATTAAGTTTAAAATTCTTCCCCACAGGTTTATTAAGAGAATCATAAACCTGGGCATAATAAGCAGGTTCGCCTTCCCTTAAATCCTGCCAAACGACTATATAGCCGCCGTTTTTATTAGCATATAACTTAGGAGATTGCTGTATAAATGTTGCCGGGGCACTGTCCCGGCTGATCTGGAAATCATTATTTTGAGAATAAACAAAAACCGCATACTGGAAGATCAGGCAAATTATAATGTAATAATTTCGCATAGGCTACTCCAAACTTTCTCAGCAAAGAAATAGACTCCGACTCATACATCAGAATGTACAAGCATTGTTTAATCTCAATAAAATCTTCCTACTTTATTACTGCTTACTGCAATATTATTTAAGCAATATCATCTTCTTCATTTTTATAGTCTGTTTATTTGTGGCACTTGCCTTTATAACAGCTCTTGCAAAATAAATTCCGCTGCTTACAACCCTGTTAAAACTATTTTTGCCGTCCCAGGTAAACGACTTCTTGCCATTAACTAATCCTGAAGCATTAAACTCCCTTACTTTCTGGCCTAATATATTATAAATCTCCAGTGTAATTTCAGAAGGTACCTCAACACTAACTATAATAGTTGTTGTAAGATTAAACGGATTCGGGAAAATATCTAAACTTAAAGAATCCTTTTTCTCATCTTTGTTTTTTACATCTGTTGTAGGGTAACTGCCTTCATCATTGGGGTTTTGCAGAAAATGAAGCGTATCATTAGGTTCCAATGCAAGCAGTGCAGTATAATCACATAGCAGCCTGTATTTTAATGCCAGACTTACAATTTGCGCAGTATCGTAACTTGTAGTGGCAAACAGGTCCTTAAGTTTTTCATTACCAAGCATTGCCGGTATAACATCTTTCCGTTCTGTAGTGTCTTTGCTAATAGTTAAATCCAGATGAGCGCTTTTAGTAGAAGTCAAGTTCATAAATTTGGATGAGACATTAAAAACCAAGCTGTCCTTAGCTGTTGTAGAACCGATATAAAATTTAGGTTTATTGGGGTCATTAACTATAGGATTTATTTCCCTCATTTCTATTACACTGCTGTTGGCAGAATCCCCCGCAATAATTGTAAAGTTTTTGCTTAAAGGGGCTGAATTAGTAGATAATGAAGTGTCAATATAATTCCAATCGTTGGTATGTGTTTCAAAATGCAACCCGTATGTTGAGTCTGACAATACTTTAGTTAAGTAACCGCTTCCGAAATAGTCGGTTGATGACACAGTTAATGATGCAGGGGTATAATCGTTACCGTCTAATAAATTTATTGTATTAAACACAGGTTTGCCGGAAGATAAATCCGATAGATATGACGTCACCTGGGCAACTGCATTGTACTGTTGGAACAATGAATCAGAATTGCTGAACAAAAATACTTTATAAAAGCTGACTGACTTATATTCTGTTTTAATTTCATTAAGCAGATCGACCAATTGAAAATATTTTGAAGAAGCGTTTAAACCGAGCAGAGGCACATCAAGTATTTTTTTCATAGCTCCGTCATCGGTTAATTCCCATAAACCGGAAACCACCAACAAGCCGTTATTTATTTTTTTTGATATTACCGCAGGCCTTCCATTCTGATCCATTAACTCAATCTTTACAGTGCTGTCATTATAAGTTAAAAAGTATGCAGATTCATGAACTATTGTTTCCGGGAAATAACTGCCTATGTTGCCGTTTATATTTCTGTATAACTTAACAGCATCATGAGTAACGGAAAGTGTACCCAAACCATTTATATAGTGGGAAGCTAAAAGCTCGTGCCCGTCGCGGTTCAAATCATAATAACTTAAAAGATGTCCGCCTTTTGCAAAAAATGAATCGAGCTGGGGTAGAAAACTATTAAAAGTACTTTCATCCAGCAAATCATCAAATCCATGCCTGTATGCAGCAATAATATTTGCCTGCGAAAAATACTGAGCGGCAGTTTGGATACTTGGATAACTCTGAACGGTTGCAAACTCATCAATACCTGGAAACTCCCAGCCATTAGCTGCGTCAACATCACAGTAAACTATTGTTGGCAAGGTTACTTTACTAATTGAATCAGCAAATGCGCTGCCTGAAAATGCATTCAAAATTGCATCGATTGAATCCGGTACCGCCGGTATCCATTTATCAGAAAGCTTTTTAATTTCACCGACGCCGGCAATAATAACATTAAAATAGTCATTAGATTTTAATGCCGACTTCAGAGCCCCCTTCAGATTAGGAATTAAAACAGATAAATCTTTATTATGCCCGCCGCTCAAGTCCAGCGCTATTAAACACTTTTGCGATGTAGTATCATGAACTAAATTGAAAAGTTTATCCGGTGATATTCCCAACTGGAAGTAGGTATAATCATTAGGTTTTCTGTACCCGTCAAAAAAATAACCGTTTGTAAAATAGGTCTGAAAAGTCAGGTTTAAACTTGCCAAACTGCTTATATCATTAATTTTATAATACTTATATTTATAACCCAGCGTATCAACATAATCCTGGAATTTGCCTGCAGGAGCCTCAAGAATTGAGGGCACACCCCAAATATCACTTGTAACCCTGAAAAACACTTCAAGCGGTTTTACAGTTGCGTTATTAGAAGCAAGCAGGTTAAAAGGCATTACAGCTGAGGCTGTATTGCCAAACCATTTTGTAGGAGTTATAAAATTTATTTTTACTCTCCGTTCACCGCCCGGAGTTAATGGATAAATATGAAGCTCATACTGGTTTCCATTTTTAGTTAGGAATGCCGGATCATGTTTTGTTACCACAATACTATCGTATATTGACCTGGCAGTCCATGTATCCGTCATTACTGCCTGCATAACGCTGTCGCCAATCCATAGCCAAAGATCATTTATTACAGAGCCTTCGGGAAGTTCAAAACGGTGTACTATTTCAAGCTTGCTGCCGGCGGCAAACTGATTATGATCTGAATAAGTAAGATATAATGATTGTTCAACATATCCCCCTAATGGTTCTACTACCAAAGTAGCTTTGTCAATATAACCGTTTTTTGTACCCCATATAGTGGGATCCTGAACAGTTAATGTATTTGTAGCAAATAATGAGACTGGTAAGGAAAGAATAACAAATAAAATAACCCTGTATAACAATTTCATAATTAAGCCCCTTTCAATTATGATAAACAGTTTAGGCCTTAGTTATTTACTATATAATGTATTAACTAATAAAAATATTACTAACTGCATTTTAATAGTATTATTTTACCTAAAATATTTGTAATTATCAAATTAATTCATTGGGAGCAAATGTGATGTTTAAATCACACTTTTATTTAATAAGATAATTTATTACTCCTTTCATAAAAATATTTCTCGCAAGTTCAGTATTCACAGTTTCAAAGGGAAATCCCATTGCTATTATTCCATATTTACCTTTATATGCAATAGCAGCAGGGAATTTATTTTCGGTATACCGGATGATAACTTTACTGCCGCCAACACTATTTATTGCATCCGGGACCTGCACAGCATAAATCGAATCATTTAATACAGTATTAAAACTGAATTTATCAATTCCCGGAATAAATGCAGGATCCGCAAAATAAACATTCCCGCTTCTTGAGGCATGGCCGGCATCCGATTTATACCTAAGAATCTTTGAGGCAAATCTTATATCTATACTATCCTTTTTACTGTATAAATCACTTGCTATATAAGAGCCTGAAATAAATAAATTACCGCCGGATTCCGTATATTTTTCAATTATCTTTTGAAGCCGGGAGGGAAATGTTTTGTAATTATCGTTATCCCTTAATTTAATAGTATCTCTTAAAATGTTAGTTGATTTCTGTTCGCCTAATATCAGGTCAATCATTTTATATTTATTAACATTGTATGAACTGTCTTCTATAGCATTTGCGCTTGCTGATACAAAAGGGTACCCCGCTTCCATTATCGATACTCCGTGAACATACGGGTAATCAAAAGTATTACCCGCAACAATTTTGGCTTCATGGTCGGCATAGCTTGCTCCCCAGCCCGGTTCATCATTTGAGACAAACTGATGTGTTGAATCGAAATCATGCTGATTTCCCGTAAAGCTTAAATCATATTTGTCAGGAATTCCAGGATCATTTGCATTAAAGAATCCTGCATATTTGGAATCTTCAATTAATTCAGGGCCGGCAACCCGGTAAAATCCATTTATTATTAAAATTGGTTGTTTATTATTATCCTGCCTGCATACAGAAAGTATTTCCGAAGGAAAACTTTCTCCGCCTTTATTTACAGCTGCCACCTTATAACTGTAGATAATTCCAGGTGTAACGTTTTTAAACTTTATTGTCGGCTCGTTTACTAATGTCCCATTATCAAAGCTGCCATTATTAACCCTGGTATAGACAATATATTTTTCCGGTTTTGCAGTGGGTTCAAGTGTGTCATACACCGGTTTCCAATTTAAAATAACACTGCCGTCAGAATCAAACGAAGTACTGAAGCTTTTTACAGGAAGGGGCTCAACAACATAAGGATATTTATAGCGGGATGATATGAAACGTAAAATACCTTTATATATTGACCTGGAAACATCGAAACGGAAGCCCGGATCAAGTGCGAACTTCATATCGTTAAAATTCTGATGCGATAAAAGTTCTATTATAACCGATGGAACATT
>JARLHB010000372.1 GCA_031292465.1 Ignavibacteriaceae bacterium | reverse complement strand
CTCCTTTAGTAAAGGAGGTGGCTTCCGTCCCGAAAGCTTTCGGGACGGAAGACGGAGGATTCGGCATTGTGCACAATACCGAATAATAAATTCTTTTTTATTATTCTATTTCATCAGTACTAATTTTTTTGTTACTGCAAAATTGCCCGCCTGCATCTTATAAAGATAAATTCCGCTGGTAAGCTTGCTGCCGTCAAATTTTACACTATAGCTGCCGCTTTGCTTAACTTCATTAACAAGCGAGGCTACTTCCCTGCCGAGTATATCAAAAACTTTTATGGTAACATGGCTTTCTTTCGGAACGGAATAATTTATTACTGTCGCAGGGTTAAAAGGATTGGGATAATTCTGCGATAGTGTAAATGATTTTATTACAGCATTATCTTTACTATTTACCGCAGTTGTTTTAGGCGACAGGAATAATCCGTATATATCGCCGTTCTTAAAATTATTGTCAAGCATGGTAGCGCCGATTACATATTTATCGTTAACAAACCCGCTTACACCTCCTATAGGGAACTTACCATTAAGAGTATCAAAAACAACAAACGGAGTATCGATGGCAACGCCCCCTGTAGTGAAGTGCCTTCCTTTCATACTCATTTTACCGTTTGACTGCATCCATGTAATTAGGTAATTCTCGCCGTCATATGCTGGTGTTGCATAAAAAGGATTTTTTGAAGAATCACAGATAACAAATCTTTCATCCGGCAAACCCACAGCCCAGACAAAGCGCCCTATAAGGTTCCACCTGCCCGTAGTGTCCACAGCCTGATCATGGAAACATACAAGATAACGCTCGCCGTCCCATGCAATTGTTAAAGGGTTATCGCTTGCATTTTCACTTCCGTCAATCAGAAAATTCTGCCCGACGAGTGTACCCACTGAATTAACAAACTGGCCGTAAATCTGGCTGTCGGTATTTGGATAATCGCATTTGCACCATGCAATAAGATAGTTTGAGCCGTCAAAAGCAATACATTCTTCACGCGCGTAAGCTTCACTTATCTTAACCGGACTGCCTGAAAGCTCACCTGATTTTGCTATTAACTGGCCGTATATATAATCCGTATGATGATCATTTCCTTTTAAATATGTTAAAAAATAATTTCCCTCTTCAAATGATAATGATCCTCTTCCCTGTCCGAATTTAATATTAATATCGTTTACAATGTTGAATTTTGAACCGACCAGTGTTCCTGCAGTGCTGATAAACTGTCCGTAGAGATTGCCAATTCCGTTAGTATCTCCGCTTGCCATTCTGGGGAATTCATCCGTCCACACGACAAGATAATTGGTACCATCAAATGCAGCCATACTGCCGCTGCCTGTGGCTCCTAAAGAAATCCTGGAACCTACCAGGCTTCCGTCTTTTGATATAAGTTGTGCGGTAATACTATATAAGTTAGAAGCATCTCCGATAATGGTATATAAAAAATTATTACCGTCATAAGCTCCGCCGCCGCAGAATGTATCAGCACTGCTGTTATCAATAACAAATTCCTGTGCCATAATTGCAGTCTGTGCTAGAATAAAACATACAAACACTATAATGAAAGAATATAACCTTTTCACGATATGGTTCTCCTTTTGTTAAGAATGAAAGGTATTTACAACCAAATAATTATATAAAAAAACGACTTTAACTCAGAAATAATTTATAAACTATACAGTTTGTGCTTTTACGTAGTTCACCCTCTTTATAAAAGCCGGGTATAATTTAAATATCAAAGCATTTATTCTATAATAAATTAAAGAAAATTCTATTAGAAGTAAACAAGGTGGGAAATTAACCTTACTATCCGTCCCTCTCCCCGGCAAGCCTGACTGACTGTTAGGCAGGGAGAGGGCAACACGATGAAATTGTGATGTGTGAAGTTAAATTTGTAAATCAATACCTATAGGGCAGTGGTCCGATCCCATTACATCGTTTAATATAAACGCATCTTTAACATTATCTTTGGCATTATCTGAGACAAAGAAATAATCAATACGCCAGCCGACGTTTCTTTCGCGGGCACGAGTTACCTGGTCCCACCATGTATAATTCTTTGGTTCTGTATTAAACATTCTGAATGTATCAACATACCCGTTGGAGAAGAACTTATCCATCCATTGCCTTTCTTCGGGCAGAAAACCTGAAACAGTAGAGTTTTCTTTAGGACGTGCTAAATCAATTTCGGTATGTGCAGTATTTACATCACCGCAAACGACTATCTTTGCGCCTGCTTGTCTTAGTATGTTTACGTATTCAAGAAAGGCATCATAAAAATCCATCTTATATTTCAGACGTTCTGGACTCGCTTTACCGTTTGGGAAATAAATATTAAATAAATAAAAACCGGGATATTCAGCCATTAATATCCTGCCCTCATTATTAAACTGTTCGAGTTTACTGCCGCTTATCCATTTATTTACACTCAAAGGAACTTCTTTAGTATAAATTGCAACACCGCTGTAGCCTTTTCTTTCCGCAGAGCAGAATAAGGGATTATAGTCCTTAATATTCAAAAGTTCATCGGAAAGTTGTTCTTTATGAGCCTTAGTCTCCTGAAGGCACATGATATCAGGCTTGGCTTCAGAGAGCCAGTTAACAAATCCTTTTTTATATGCAGCCCTTATACCGTTAACATTCCACGAAAGTATCCTGATTTTTTTCATATATAATATTTTATTTTTTGTTTAATAATTGTTTCAATATAACAAAAAGTACTAAAATGTTCTGTGGTATTGGTTAACAGTGGTATATCTATTTGCTGTTAAAAAATGTAGACTCCGCAAATTTATAATCTTTTATTTTGCAAACAAACACGGATATGTTCCTTTGTAAAGCATATGCGGGGAAGACACAGTGGCATAACATGGGCAGAAAATTAAATAGATGCCGGGAGCACCTTTAATATAAACTATAGTCAGCGTCAAAAATGAACAAATAATTAAACAAAATTAAGTTTTATTTTAATGAGCTTAATTTTATCCCTGTATTTAAAATAATTTCCTCATCCGGCTTTAGTTTTATAAGCCCGTTTCCATTATTAAATGAATTTATATTAGAAGTAAGCGGCTCTATCGATAAGGATTTCCTATACTTAGGGACATATATTACAAGATAATTATACTTATTTATACCTGCTTCCTGCCATACGTTAAGGTTAGCATTCAGCTTTTCACTTATCAACTGCGTAACTATTCTCTCCCTGGAATTAACCCGGAAACACGAATCAAGCTGTGTGCTCCCGATTGCCCGG
>JARLHB010000033.1 GCA_031292465.1 Ignavibacteriaceae bacterium | reverse complement strand
GCTCTTTCACATCCGGCAACATTAAAATCCATAACATCTGCCAAAGCCGGCCACTTTATTGATTCAATTATAGAAGAAGCTATACTGCAAAATGCACCCGCTGCACGGTATTGGGTTTCAACTGCCTCTAAAAATGCAGACTGTACAAACTGCCATTCTACGCGGGATGTAGATTTTTCAAAACAGCATAACCACAAAGAAGAAACTATAAGATGCCTGCTTTGCGCCCAGGGCTGTTTTATCAAAAGCGGGGAACGCGGCAAGTGCAGGGCAAGGATGAATATTAACGGAGAACTGAAAAGCCTTGTTTACGGACACCCGGCCGCAATTCATACAGACCCGATTGAGAAGAAACCATTCTATCACTTCCTGCCCGGCTCCGAAGCTTATTCGCTTTCAACTGCAGGCTGCCCCCTCGCATGTAAATTTTGCCAGAACTGGCAGATCTCACAATCAAAGCCTGAAGATTTTTCAACACAGTTTGTTTCGCCTGAAACAATAGTTGAATCCGCTGCTTCGCAGAGTACCCCGGTAATAGCATTTACGTATAATGAACCGACTGTATTTACAGAATATTTATTAGACATAGCAAAACGCGGAAGAGAAAAGAAAATAAGGTCGGTTTTGGTAAGCTGCGGTTTTATGAATAGCGCCCCTCTTACGGATATGTGTAATATTTTAAGCGCAATAAAAATTGATTTGAAAGGCTTCAGCGAAAATTTTTACAGAAATGTTTGCAGCGCTGAATTGAAGCCTGTGTTAAACAGTATAAAACAAATTTCAAGAACTAAAGTCCACCTGGAAATTGTAAACTTAGTAGTGCCTACGTTAAATGATTCCAAAGATATGCTTAATAATTTAACCGATTGGATTGCCGGGGAAATTGGGCCTGACGTGCCCATTCACTTTACAAGATTTCACCCGGACTATAAGCTTATTAATCTTCCTTCCACGCCTGTTTCTACTCTTGAATTTGCAAGGGACACTGCAATGAAGAAAGGCATTCATTATGCTTATGTAGGGAATGTACCCGGGCATCCCGGTAATAATACTTATTGCCCCAATTGCGGAAAAGAAATAATTAAAAGGTCTAATTTTTTTGTGCTCGATAAAAAAATATCAAAAGGAAGATGCGATTACTGTAAACATTTAATTGCCGGAGTTTGGCAGTAAGTAATAGGATTAACCGATTGTATGGATTAGAAATTAATATTGTTGACTTACTATTTAACCACCCCCGGCTAAAGCCGTTCCCCTCCTTACTAAGGAGGGGATTATCCCATAGGGATGCCAATGGCAAGGGGAGGTCGTTGTGGGCTAAATACTTAGATAATAATAATCTATTCACACAATAGGATGGATTATTTAATAATTTAAATCATATTTTATTATGCTTAAAAAATATTTTTATTTGGTAATAATTATGACATCATTAAGTGTTACTGGAAACGTACAATGCAGCGGGAACGATTCCAACGGGCAAATCCGTAAACCTGCTTTCGCCGGACAGTTTTACCCGGCAGACTCATCAAAACTTCTTAAATCTATAGAGTACTTTTTGAATAATGCAGTTACCGAAAATACCGGCAAGCCGATCGCTTTAATAGCTCCACATGCAGGATACATTTATGCCGGACAAATTATCGCCGATTCTTATAACCAGGCAAAAAATTATAAATATGATTTGATAGTTATACTTGGCACAAATCATACAACAGCCGGATTTAACAAGATATCGTTTTACCCCGGTTCAGGGTTTCAAACTCCGCTTGGCATTTCAAAAATTGATACGCAGACTGCTGAAGAAATGGTAGAAGTTGATAATGACTGTGTATTTTATGAATCTGTTCATACGCAGGAACATTCTATAGAAGTCCAGCTCCCTTTCATTCAGCATTTATTTCCTGATGTAAAAATTCTGCCGGTTGTAATCGGCACGCCTGATTATGAAATGTGCGTAAAATTCGGCAAAGCGCTTGCAAGAGTTGTTAAGGATAAGAATGCATTAATTGTAGCCAGTTCGGATCTTTCACATTATCCTGCCTATGAAGATGCAGAACACGTGGATAAGAATACACTTGAGGCGGCAGCATCTCTTGATTTTAAAAAGTTTGAACTAATTGCAGAAAAGCAGCCTACAGAAGGGATAGCAAACCTTGCTACAAGCGCATGCGGGGAAGGTCCGGTAATAGCGGCTATGGCTGCTTCAAAAGAATTAGGCGCTGACTGCGGAACTATAGTAAGTTATGCAAACTCAGGAAGTACTCTTGTCGGCAACCGCCAAAAGGTTGTCGGGTATGGTTCAGTTATATTTTCTGTAAACAGCCAGCCGCCTAAGAACTATGTCTTTAACAACCCTTCACCCGAAGAAAAAAGCTTTGAATTAAATGACCAGGACAAGAAAGCGCTTCTATCATTTGCCCGGCTGTCTATTACGCAATATCTGGAATCTGAAACGGTTCCGCTTGCACGCGGATTTTCCGCTAATGCTGAAAAGAATATCGGCGCTTTTGTAACTTTAAGAAAACACAAAGACCTGCGCGGCTGTATAGGTTATATGCGTGAAGATTTGCCGTTATGCGAAGTTGTCGGTTCAATGGCTTTACAGGCAGCTTTCAATGATCAAAGGTTCAATCCCCTTTCCAAAGATGAACTTTCTCAGGTAACTATTGAGATTTCTGCATTAACACCTTACAAACCTATTAAAAGCGACGCTGAAATAATTCTGGGAAGAGACGGAGTTGTTATTAGAAAAAGCGGCAAGCAGGCCGTATTTCTGCCCCAGGTAGCAACCGAGCAGGGCTGGAATAAAGAAGAACTGCTTGACAATCTCTGCAGAAAAGCCGGACTTCAGGCAGGAGATTGGAAACAAGGAGCACAGCTTTCCACTTTTCAGGCTGAAGTTTTTGATGAATCGGAATTTAAATAAAGATTACAACATTGCCTTTTTATCTATTTATAATAGGTTTTATTTCAATCCTTGGACAGGTTGTAATCTTTAGAGAACTTAACGTAGCATTCTACGGAATTGATTTAATTTATATTATTGCCCTCGGCATCTGGCTGCTCGGAACTGCAGCCGGAGCATTAACCGGTAAATACTTCTTTTATAAAACACCAAAATCACTTAAAATATTTTTTCTTGCCTGGGGAGTTCTTTTACCGGCTGATATTTTATTTATCCGAAGCGTTAGAATAATATTCGGTGGTGTGCCGGGCGCTTATTTGCAGTTCCTTCCGCAAATTGCAGGCATATCTATTGCTATCCTTCCAGTCAGTTTTTTGCTTGGAATTATGTTCCAGCATGCAGCGGGAAGTTATATTAAAGGTAAAAATTCATTGGCAAAAGCTTATGCGGTAGAAAGCGCTGGTGGAATTGCAGGGGGACTTATATCTACAATATTAATAATATTCGGCTTACAGAATTTAAATGCAGTATTTATCTGCAGCTTTATATCCATCACTCCGGTGTTCTATTTTGCGGTAAGAAACAAAGAGAAATATTTCATTTATACGGCGACCTATTTTATAATACTGATTATAGCTGCAATTGCATATTCATCGTCGATTGACTATTTAATGACAAAGCTTAATCATCCCTATCTGGTAGAATCGAAAGATACTCCATACAGCCGAGTTACTGTTACTTCTTATCTGGGGCAGACTTCTGTCTTTCAAAATGATGCCCTTTCGTTTGAGAACGAAAGTACAGCTTCGGAAGAGTTTGTGCATATGGTTCTTACCCAGCATCCCGATCCTAAATCCGTGCTTGTACTTGGCGGAGGGATTGAGGGAACAATTTATGAACTGCTAAAATATAATTCCCTTAAGATTGACTATGTGGAGCTAAATGAAAAATTAATCAATACTGTGCGTAAATTTCTGCCGGAAGAAATAAATAAATCCCTTGATTCAAAAAGGGTAAATCTAATTATATCGGATCCTAGAGCGTATCTTAAATACTGCGGAAATTATGATGTAATATTAGTCGGTATGCCTGAGCCTTCTTCAGGACAGTCAAACCGGTTCTATACAAAAGAATTTTTTGAATTATGCAATAAACATTTAAATAATAACGGGATTACAGCAATAAGGTTAAAATCAGCAGAGAATTTATGGACACCTCTAATGATAAGCCGTAATGCGAGCATTTATAATACCCTTAAATCGGTATTTCAGGATGTTGTTGCCCTTCCCGGTTCCACATGTATTATTACTGCTTCCGGTACGCCCCTTGAGAAAAGCCCTGAGGTACTGGCCAAAAGATTCAGTGACAGGAATATTCCGACAAAATATGTTATACCTTTATACATTAAGTATTTGTACACAAACGATAGATATAATCAAATTGCAAATATCCTTTCAGCAGGCAATGTACAAATAAATACAGACGTACAGCCGGTTTGTTACCAATACACAACGGCAATATGGCTTTCAAAATTTTTCCCCGATTTCAACTGGTTTAATCCCGGCCATGTTTATACAATAATTAAAGAGAGTAAAATATATATAGCAATAATATCAGTTTTATTACTATGCTTCTTTTTATTTATCAGGTACCGTACATCATTCAGCGGAATTATATTAGTATTTATAGCCGGTTTTTCGGGAATGATATTAGAAACGATGTTAATTCTCTATTATCAATCAATAAACGGCATACTTTTTCAGAACATTGGAATACTGCTTACGGCGTTTATGACGGGGCTTACTGCAGGTGCGGCTTTTATTAATGGATTATACCATAAAGGAATAAATAAAAATATCTTCCGTTTTACCGGTCTCGGGCTTGTACTGCTTCTTGGGATAATTAATCTTTATTTCGGCTTTGTCATAACCGGAAATCTAATTACAGGATTATATGAGAACCTGATTTTATTATTTTTAACCGGGTTTCTTGTTGCAGGTATTTTTGCGTTTGCAAGCTTTTTTAATGTAAAAGTTCATCAGGATACAATATCATCGCTTTATTCGGCGGATTTAGTTGGCGGCTGTGCAGGTTCATTATTAGCAAGCCTTATTATGATTCCCTTACTGGGTATGCTTACAACAGGAATGGTTATGGGAATAATAGTGCTGTTATCTTTATTCCTTCTTTAAAAACTGTATATACCCATTGTTCGAAATTAAAATCTCTTTTGCATTATTTAAATTGAACATTGGTACTTTGTTCTTATATATTACATAAAAAACAAGCGGCATAGCCGCGAAATGTTTGTAGCTGAATTATATACCGTAAAAGTCAAAGAGCATCATAGATGCGGCATGGTGTAGCGCACCATGTCACCCCTCTGGGGTTTTAATATTCTCTGTTTTGAATTTGTACTACAAGCATTTCACCCGGGGCTACTAAAATTACAATAATGTATTGTTTTGCAAAGGACTATCTTTTATTACCTATTTCGAACAACGGGTTAATATTTATATTATTTTACCTGCAGAAGTAAATAATAAATTCAAGTATTTTATAATGTTACTTTGTATCCCTTTTTATATATTTAGGGTAGCGGACTATATTTTACAAATAGAAATATTGTAAATTTACTGTTCAGTTAGCAAAAATAAACATTTATTGTCCGGTTCAATGGACAGTAAATAAGCATGATATATAAGACTATTTATTTGTTAATTATTAAATTACCGGCAAATGGCTGAAAAGAAAAAATCAAGAATAAGAAGCAGCTTCAGGGTTAAACTATTAATTGGATTATGCACAATAGTAGTTATTGCCCTATTGTTTCCCAAAGGTGAGTCGATAGAATCCGGAGTGTCGGAAGGTTCCATTTGGATTCATGATGATCTTATATCGCCATTTAGTTTCCCGGTGTTGAAGGACCCCGATTTTTATAACGAACAATTAAAAACGGCCGCTGAAAGTGTTTACCCTGTTTTCATTTTAAAAGAAAACGGCTCAGAGGCCGCCCTGGACTCCCTGAAATCATACGACAACTATCTTATTTCAATCCTGGACAGTGTTTTAGATAACAGTGCGATGAAGGACTTTAACCCGACTTTTCTAAGCGCTTCCTCATTTAATTTACTGAAAGGCCTTAGGAAACAAGAGAGAGAAATGAATTCAGGCAGATCTCTTAATATTGACCGGTTCTTTGAAATAGCGCGCGATAAGGTAAGAAACATATATCAAAACGGCATAATTGATAAAGATTCTTCACAAATACAAAGAGACAGCATTGCAGTACGCAATGGCAATACGGATAAAATACAACGGCTCAGCAGCCTGCATAGCCTGAATAGCGCAAAATCATTAATTGAAAAAGACATAAACCAGTTAAATCAGCCTAAAGAAACTCTGCAGGCGCTTGTTGAATATTCAGTGCATTTTATTTTCCCTGATATTTACTACAACAAACAGCTTACTAAAGAAGAAATTGATCAGGCAAAAAGTAATATTTCCCGGTATAACGGAATAGTAAATGAGAATGAGAGAATTATTGCAAAACATGACCGTGTGACAAAAGATGCAAAGCTGAAAATTGAATCATTCAGGCTTGCAAAAGGAGAGGAAGTAGGCGTTGAAGGCAAACTGCTTCAGTTGTTAGGGAAGATACTTCATATCGGTTCATTACTTACATTATTTACAATTTATCTTTTCCTTTTCAGGAAAAAAATATTTTATGATAACCAGAAAATACTCCTTATCGCAATTAATTTTTTGTTCGTAGCATTTGTAACATTTATTGTAAACCAAATACCCATAGATGAGCCATTACAATTTTTAATTGTAATTCCCGTTGCATCAATGTTAATAACTATAATATTCGATTCGAGAGTCGGGTTTTACAGTACTGTTATCATGGTTTTAATTTCAGGAGCATTAAGAGGAAACGATTATACTTTTGCAGTAATGAACTTATTTGCATGCGCACTTTCGGTTTATACTGTGCGCGATATAAAAAACAGGTCTCAAATATTCAGGTCATTCTTATTCATTTTCATTGGTTATGTGGTTTCAATTTTAGCATTCGGATTTGAAAGGTTTGCACCGGTAGATTCAATGGTTTCCGAAGCGGCTTTTGCGGGCACCAATGCTTTAATAAGCCCGGTTTTAACTTACGGATTGTTGATTTTCTTTGAACGATTATTTAAGATTACCACGGATCTAACGTTATTAGAACTTTCAAACTTCGACAGGCCTTTGCTAAAAGAACTTGCAAGAAGAGCGCCGGGTACATTTAATCATTCCATGACTATGGGAACATTAGCTGAAACTGCTGCTGAGACAATTGGAGCTAACCCTCTTCTTGCAAGGGTTGGCGCATATTACCATGATATCGGGAAAACCATCACTCCTCAAAATTTTGTGGAAAACCAATTAAACAACCAAAACATTCATGAGAATCTTGCACCTGAAGAAAGCGTGGAATTATTAGCAAAGCATGTCCGGGAAGGAATAGCATTGGCAAAAGATCACTATGTGCCCCAGGAAATTGTTGATTTTATTCCAATGCATCATGGAACTATGGTAATGACATATTTTTATGAGAAGGCGAAAAAATTATACGGCGAAGAAAAAGTAAATATAGAAGAATATAAATATCCGGGGCCTAAACCTAATACTAAAGAAACGGCTATTGTAATGCTTGCCGATGGCTGTGAATCAGCCGTCAGATCAATCAAGGAGCCTGACCAGGTTAAGGTTGGAAATTTAGTTGAAGGCATACTTCAGAACCGTGTAGAGAACGGCCAGCTTGATGATTCCCCGATTACTTTCAGCGATCTGCACAAAATAAAGGAATCCTTTGTTAATATATTAATCGGCCAGTATCATAAAAGGATTCGTTATCCCAAGCAGGACGAAATGGAAAAAGGAATCGAAGATAATACAGATGAACAATGAATATCTTCCTTAAAGAATACTTGTCCGTATTAAAGCTTGAGAAAAATCTTTCCGAAAATACGATACAATCATACCGAAACGACATCTCGTCTCTTCTAAAATTCTTGGAAGAAGACAAGATAACCGATCCATCCGAAATCGGGTATGACAATCTAATTGCATTTTTCAAAGCCCTCAAAAATGCAGGGCTGAACAGCAGGTCAGCGGCAAGGTACTATTCATCTTTAAAAGGTTTTTTCAATTACCTTGCAGTAAATAAATATATAACGGCAAATCCGATTGAAAAAGTATCAACACCAAAACTTGCAAAAAACCTTCCGTCGGTGCTTTCAATTAATGAAGTTGATGCGATACTATCAAAGCCCGATACCAGCACAATGCTTGGATTACGGGATAAAGCGGTTCTCGAAACTTTTTACGCTTGCGGCGTGCGTGTTTCAGAACTTATAAATTTGAAATTATCCGACTTATTTCTTGAAGAGGACGTAATACGTGTATTTGGTAAGGGTTCAAAGGAGAGGATTGTTCCAATAGGCAGCAGCGCTATTGAATGGATAAACCAATACCTGAAGAAAAGCCGTATTTCACTTGAAAAGAAAAGTAAAAGCGGAAACATTCTATTCTTAAATAATCACGGTACAAAACTTTCCCGTATGGGCATTTGGAAAATAGTCGACAGGTATGTTACCGAAGCAGGGATACAGAAAGAAGTTCATCCGCATACATTCAGGCATTCATTCGCTACACATTTACTGGAAGGCGGCGCAGACTTGCGTGCTGTTCAGGAAATGCTTGGCCATGCAGATATTTCCACCACGCAAATCTATACTCATATCGACAGAGAATATATAAAACAAGTTCATAAAGATTTTCACCCGAGAGGATAATTTAATGCCGAGCATTCAGATAAGCGAAAAGCTAATTTCATTTGTTACATTCCTGCCCATTTTTTTTATTTCCCTCAGCGTTCATGAATTTGCGCATGCTTATGCTGCTTCTAAGTTAGGCGATAATACTGCAAAAATTCTCGGGCGGCTTACTTTAAATCCATTTAAACATGCTGATCTTATCGGAACATATTTAATGCCCTTAGCTTCCCTCACTTCCGGGTTTGCGCTTATAGGCTGGGCTAAGCCGGTTCCAATAAACAGGGCAAATTTTAAAAATGATTTAAAGGATGATGCTATTGTGTCCTTTGCCGGGCCGTTTTCAAATTTAATCTTATCAGTTCTATTTTTTATTTTATTTGTAATTTCTGCCCGGGTAATTCCCGGCGATAAGCATTATATCTTAAATTTTTGCTGGTACGGAGTATTTCTGAACATATTTTTATCTTTTTTTAATCTTCTTCCAATCCCGCCTCTCGACGGTTCTCATATTTTATATGATTTATTCCCGGGCAAGCTTACTGCAAAACTCCTAAGAATGGGCATTTTCGGTTCAATTTTACTCATGTTTTTCATATACAGCCCCCTATGGTCATTTTTTATGAATTTCATCAACTTAGTATTAAGTTTGTTTGTAAAAACCGCTAATTTTTTTAATGTATAGTAAAATATTTATCTTTTTAATTACTGGTATTTTATTCATTTCCGGGTGTAAAAATAGGAAAACTAATTCTGAACCCGGTCAAAACGATACTACGGCCGGTAACTATAAACCAAATAATTCATTTGCGACGGGTGAGTTTTATTTTGTCGGAATGATTGATGGAAATCCGGGTATTTATAAGTTTGTTTCGCAGGTTCAAAAGTCCGGTAAGTTAGAAAAGAGTATCACTAAGTTTTGGTCAAAGAATAAAGAAAAAGTAATTAAGCTGTCTTATTCTCTAAATAAAAGGTCTCTCTTTTTCCTTACTGCCGAAGATTATGGCAAGAAAGCTATACTGCCGTATATAAGCGGAATAAAATTATACCGTATAAGCCTTGATTCATCAAAAGTAAAATTTATAAAAAAGATTGGCAACGGGGTGCAGGTTTTTACTATGTGGGGACAGGATAATACATTCCGGGTTATTTTAAACACATTTGACAGGAATTCGGCTGATTTTGTAAATCAGCAAACATTTATCTTTAATGGTTTAGGAAAAACTGTTTCAAGCAAGTCTAAAAAGTTTAACATACTTAAAGAAGGATACCCGCAGATTATTGAAAAAATTGGCTTAACAACCTCTCCCGGGAGCAAGTATTCAATTTTTGCTGTAGATTCAATGCAAACATCTATTTATCTTCAAACTAATTCTGATGGTAAAGTAGAGTTGATTTCTTCATCAAGCCAAAGATTAAACCAGGCAGACTGGTCGCAGGATGATAAGTATTTATTCTTTTCAACCACAAATCCTTCAACAAAAGGAAAAACAGGAAATGAAAAGAATTCAAAGATATTCATCTATTCTATAGATAGTAAAAAAGTAATTAAAACTATGGATGCCGGAACGGTGAGAAATTTCTTCGCGACGGGAGACTTGCTTATCTTCGATAAAGGATTTCAGAAAAATTCATTTATTGAGATAATTAATTATAAAACTCTGAAACCAATTTATTCTATTCACCTGCAGGATGGATGCGGTTTAAAAGGTATTCTATAGTTAAATGAACGGATTTATTAAGCAAATATTTTTATTAGTATAATGGAAAAAATTTCCGTAATTATAATAACGAAAAACGAGGAATTGCAAATTGAGGAATGCCTAAAAAGTGTTTCCTGGGCAGATGAAATAATTCTTGTGGATTCTGAAAGCACTGATAAAACCATTGACATAGCAAAAAAATATACCGATAAATTTTTCGTAAAGAAATGGGAAGGCTTTGCACCTCAGAAAAGTTATGCGCTTAGCCTTGCAAATAACGAATGGGTTCTAAGCCTTGATGCAGATGAAAGGATTTCTGAAGAGCTAAAACATGAAATCTTAAATGTGGATTTAAATTCGTTTGACGGTTATTCAATACCGAGGAATAATTACTTTTTACATAAACTTATTAAAACCTGCGGATGGGAAAAAGATTCCCAGTTAAGATTGTTAAAAAAATGTAAAACATCGGTTACTGACCGCCTTGTACATGAAGGATTTATTGTGAACGGAAATACTGGTAAATTGAAAAGCCCTATGCTTCATTTTACTTATAACACAATTGAAAGTGCTATATCAAAAATTAATCATTATTCTTCCCTGCAGGCATTGGAAAGATATAAAACAAAAGGCAGAGTTAACGGCTTTACAATTATCGCTCATGGCATAGCTTCTTTTTACAAAACTTTTTTTGCACTTAAAGGATTCAGAGACGGAGTCCATGGCCTTTGCATCGCATTCATTGATTCATTTACAACATTCCTTACTTATATGAAGATTTGGGAATTACAGAAAAATAAATAAACGACCGTATTAAATTTTATAACCCGGATTCGAATGAAAACCTATTTACGCATATTAAATTTTGTTAAGCCATACTGGAAACATCTGTCTATTTCCATTGTTTGCACTATCATGTTTGCAGTTTTTAACGGACTTTCAATTTACCTTACAATACCTCTTCTTGAAACTTTATTTCAGGAAGGGCAAACACAGAGCGTGCAAACTAAAGTACAAATAACCCAGTCTCCCGTTGCCAATACTACCAGTGTTTTACCGGATTGGATTACAAAATTCGGACAAAACCTTTCCAACTCATTCAATAATTTCGTCCTCCAGGGAGATAAACTCGATTCTTTGTTAAGGGTCTGTTTTCTTGTAGTAGCTGCCTTCCTGTTAAAGAATATTTTCGGTTACCTTCAGGCTTACTTCCTTTCCTATGTTGAGGAAGGTTCTATGAAGGACCTTCGCAATGCAGCTTATAAGCATCTTCACCAGCTTCCGATGAGTTACTTTAAACAGGAACGTGTAGGGAACTTAATTTCCCGGATTACAAATGATGTAAATGTTGTACAAAGCAGTATCTCGGCAGGGTTTTTAAATCTTATCAGGGAACCGTTAACAATTATTGTATTTATCGGCATAGCAGTAAGCATCAGCTGGAAGCTTACGCTGCTTGCATTTATTGTACTTCCATTCTCTATGTTAATTATTGCAGGCATTGGACTTAAATTAAGAAAACACAGCACTGCAATACAGGCTAAGATGGCAGACATAACAAGTATCCTTCAGGAAACAATTTCAGGCGTTAAAATTGTTAAAGCCTTTGGCATGGAAGGATATGAAAATAATAAATTCAAAAGAGAGACTTACAGCTATTTTAGAATGATGCTGAGAATTGTAAGGATTAGAAATTCATCCTCGCCCATCACTGAGTTTTTAAGTGTTATTGTCGGCGCAGTTATTATATATTACGGCGGGGTGCTTGTCCTTCAGTCTCACACTCTTAAAGCCGCAGAATTTATGGGCTTCCTTCTTGCTATATTCCAGACAATGCCTCCGATAAAAGAGTTGAGCACAGTTAATAACCGTATCCAGGAATCAAGCGCAGCCGGAGACAGGATATTTGAAATCCTTGACACTGAGCCGGCAATTAAAGACATAGATAATGCGGGTGAATTAAAAACCTTTACAAACGCTTTAGCTTTCAAACATCTTTCATTCCATTATGATGATTCTGATGATCTGATATTGGATGATATTAATTTCGAGGTGAGGAAGGGCGAAATTGTAGCCCTCGTTGGGCCAAGCGGTGGTGGTAAATCTACATTAGTCGATCTTATCCCGCGGTTTTATGATCCTACAGGCGGCCAGATTCTTGTAGACGGAATAGATACTAAAAAAGTAAAAGTTCAGGACCTAAGAGCATTAATGGGTATTGTTACCCAGGAAACTATTTTGTTCAATGAATCAATAAAAAATAATATAGCATACGGACTTGATAACTATCCTGTCGATAAAATTATCGAAGCAGCCAAGACTGCCAATGCACATAATTTTATTATGGAACTACCTGACGGTTATGAGACGGTAATTGGTGAAAGAGGCTTAAAAATTTCCGGCGGGCAGCGCCAAAGGATTTCAATTGCAAGAGCAATATTAAAAAATCCTCAACTAATGATTTTTGATGAAGCAACCTCTGCTCTGGACAATGAATCCGAATTACTTGTTCAGGAAGCTATTGAAAGGATGATGATTAACAGGACTTCTATTGTTATTGCACACCGTTTAAGCACCATTAGAAACGCTACCAGAATTATAGTGCTCGACAAAGGCAAAATAATACAGACAGGAACACATGAAGAACTTATACGTGATGAAAACGGTTTGTATAATAAATTTTATGAAATGCAGTTTAGGGATTAATTATGGAACCAAACAAAAAGAATGTGAAAATATTAGACAGGTTTATTGCTTTCTTCATTATATTATTCCTGCTTAGTATTTCAAATTCAATATTTGTAAATCAACTTGGATATTTCGGGGCTTTAGTGCTCATCTTAGCCCGTTACTTTATAACCCGTGAAAATCAATTTAAAAAGACAGGCCTGGAGTTTTTATTCATTTGGTTCCTGCTTGCGGAATTATTATCAGCAGTGTTTTCCGGGAACAACCCGCAGGCTTATTTGTATTTTTCAAAACGGGCTCTTTTAATCCCAATAATATATACAACATTGGCTGCCTGTACTGATTATACAAGGATTAAGAGATATTTTAAAATTTATATCGGAGCGTCATTAGTTACTATTTTAATATATCTGTATTTCTCATATAAATATTTCATATACGGATTATACAACATTAAAGAATCCGGGCCGTCTCTTTTCCAATATCCCATTACAGCAAGTGAGATTACAAGTTTTACCGTAGTGTTCTTATTTGCATTTGCAATAAATGAAAAAGTAAACCTGAAAAACAGAATTTTTCTGATAATTGGGTTTTTACTTTCCCTCGCAGCTTTACTATCAACATATAAAAGGACGGGCTGGATAGGAGTAGCCGCAGGAATATTTGTAATACTTCTAATGAAGAAACAATGGAAAGTATTAATTCCGGTATGCGTATTGGTTGTATTTGCATTCTTTTATTCAAAGAACGTACACAAAATTGAAATCTACAGTTTTAATAATTCTACCCTTAAAAAGGAATTCAGCCTAAAAACTAAAGGGATGCCTTACGGCGTTATTACAGATGGAGATAAAGAATATATAAGCGATTTTAACAACGGCATAGTTGTTTATAATGATACCAGCTATATTAAAAAAATAGACGTAAAATCCCCTGTATATTCTTTAACAAAATGGAATGATGACTATTATGTAGCTTCCTGTATTGATTCAAGATTTTTTGCACTTAAAAAGACAGCGGATAATTTTGAATATAAAGACGAATTTATCACTCCCGGCTTTACAAATTCTTTTGCACTGGGGAAGTACCTGTATATAGAAGATATAGACAGCGGGCTGTCTGTATTCAGAGATCCAAAGAATCCGGCAGATAACGTTAGATATCCTGATTTAAATAAATTCACAAGTATCAGCGCAGACTCAAGCTATCTGATTACATTTAAACAACCGGATGTTATTTCCGCATATAAATTGCATAACGGGCTTCCCGAAGGAAAACCTTGTGTAACTTATCAGGACAATTCTGACATCGACTGCTACTTTTATATAGACGGTAAGTTATTTATATCGGATAAAAAAGGGCTTAGCCTTTTTTCAATTAGCACGGACACGCTGACTTTACTTGACCGGAACAAATCTATTTCAATGGCCTTTACATGGCAGCTTTCTAATAATAAATTATTTGCGGCTGATTCCAAAGGAAACTTTTATGAACTCGATTATCCTTTAAACAATACTATAAAGGTATTGTTTAAAGATAAATTGGATTCAGCACCGGAAAGTATCGGCAGTTTCGGCAACAATATTATTTTAACATATGCAAAACCAAACAGGCTGTTAAGTATTATTGACCCTTATAATCCTTCGAACAGAGGGAGAATCGGACTGTGGAAAGCGGGCTTCAAAATGTTCAAAGACCATCCGGTTTTCGGAGTGGGTGACATTGACCTTGCTAAATTATACATACAGTATAAGCATCCTTATGATAAAGAAATTCAGGGCCATATGCACAACAACTTTGTGCATGAACTTGTTACGCTCGGGCTTTTCGGGTTCCTGGCTTTTTGTTTAATTATCTTAAAAATTATTCTGATTGATATAAAAATATATAGGGAGACAAAAGATAAACCATTTATTTCTTCCTATGCGCTCGGTGCGCTTGGCGGCCTTTGCGCCTTCTTAGTATCCGGCTTAACTGAATATAATTTCGGCGATCATGAAATTATTACAATTATCTGGTTTACCTTAGGATTAAATATTGCTTTATATTATTCAAACAAAAAAATTACTGAAAATAAATTGGAGTCTTAATGGAATTTCAGGAAAATAAAGAAATACATCAGTTGATTGATAAAAACTCTTCCCGGATAAATTTAGATATACCGGAAGCGGCAATAATACTTGCAGCCGGGCACGGGAAAAGAATAAAATCACAGAAATCAAAAATGCTTCATAAGATCTGGGGCATTCCAACTGTTGAACGCGTTTACAATGCATGCAGTAGCGCAATTAAAGATCTTAATATAATTATAGTCGTCGGTATAAAAGCCAAAGACGTATTGGAAGTGATCGGGAAGAAAGATTCAACTTCTTTCGCATACCAGGAAGTTCAAAACGGTACCGGGCATGCTGTCCAAATCGGGCTTAAGAACATAGACGGTAAAGATTTTGACGGAATTATTTATGTATTACCCGGCGATATGGGATTAATCGATATGGAAACTATACAAAGCTTCCGCCAAGAGTTTATCAAAACCAAAAGCGATATGATGGTACTGACCGGCATTTTTGACGGAAAGCCCGAAGAAAACGCTTACGGCAGAATAATCCGCGTTAAACGCGAAGATGAGAACGGCAATTCTTCAGGTGAAGACTTTGGAAGAGTAATTGAGATTCGTGAGCATAAAGACATCCTTTCTCTCCCGGAAGATAAGCCTTACCGCGTTCAATATAATAATAGAATGTATTCATTCAGCAGAAAAGAGCTCATTGAAAATAATGAGTTTAACTCCGGCGTTTATGCATTTGATTATAAAAAACTGATCGCGCTTATACATACAATCGAAAGCAACAATGTCCAGAATGAGATCTACATTACTGATTTGATCTCTATGTTTAATAAAAAGCATTATACAATAGGCGCAATCAGTCCGCGTGAGCCATATGTTGTTATGGGTTTTAACAATAAATCCGTATTAAAAGAAATGGAAGCGATAGCAAGAAAAACGATTTATGAAAAAGTAAAAGACTTAATTGAAATTGATGACCCGGATGATTTCTTTATTGACGAATCAGTGGTTGAGAACATTATAGAAATGGACAAGCTTAATATTCCGCTTGATATTTATATCGGCAAAGGCGCTCATATAGGCAAGGGCGTAAAATTAAATTACAGTACGGCGCTTTCCAAGAATGTTTCTGTAAGCGGGAACGTTAAGTTCGGGAAAAATGTTACTGTACGGTCAAATGTTCATTTATCCTGTTTCCGCGGGCAGTCAATGACGATTGGAGACGGAGTTGAAGTATTATCCGGCAACATAATTAGAGGTAATGTTTCAATCGGCAATAATACCACTATCGAATCCAGCGTAACAATGACCGGGAATGATGAATTCCCTGTAATAATTGGGAATAACGTGGTAATAAGGGGAACTAGTTATATTTTCGGTTCAATAGTAGAAGACGATGTACGGATAGAGCATAGTGTTATTATTAAAAAACGGGTTGAAAAACTTATTAAGCGTGACGGCTCTATTCAGCCAATTAAATTCTTCCTTCCTCTGCCGGAAGGGATTGACGCAATAGAAGATTTATAATAGTTGCAAAGCGATTCACCGAATCGCTTTTTTTTGAATTGGACAAACGCTTAGTACTTTGCTCTGTAGTAAGATGGGCTACTATTTAAAACAAAAAGGCTCTTCAAAAATTGAAGAGCCTTGAGTGACACAAGGTAAGTTAGTACAAAAAACTATTTAGCCGTTGTAGTAAGGCTATTTAAGTGTTTCGTCAATGCCGCTTTTTTTCTGGAAGCAGTGTTCAAATGAATCTTTCCTTTTGTAGTACTTCTGTCTAAAATAGCTACTGCTTCTTTATATAATTTCTCTGCTTCTTCTTTTTCTGATGTTGAAAGAGCTTTTTTTACAACGGTTTTAATCTTAGACCCGGCTATTTTATTAACCATCCGTTTCCTGGCGCTTGTACGAATTCTTTTCTTTGCCGATTTATGACTTGCCATACCTAAAAACCTTAATAGATTATAAAAATTTAAACCCAAATATATGGAAACATCTGTTTGATGTCAAATTTAACTTTTGTAAATTTATAATCTAATTAGTGTCAAAACACTCTATTTTATAAGAATTTATGCTAAAAATTAACGAAATCTATCATTCTATACAAGGAGAAAGCACCAAAGCAGGCCTGCCGTGTACATTTGTAAGGCTAACATACTGCAACCTGCGCTGCTCATATTGTGATACAGCTTATGCCTTTCATGAAGGGAAAGACATGAGTTTTGAAGAAATAATTTCCGAAGTTAAAAAATTCAACTGTCAGCTTGTGGAAATAACCGGCGGGGAACCGTTATTCCAGAAAGAGAGCCTTGAGCTTATGAGGCTTTTAAGCAATAGCGGCTATGAGGTTTTACTTGAAACCGGGGGCAGCCTGCCTATACAGGAAGTAGATAAACGTGTAAAGATTATTATGGATTTAAAGTGCCCTTCCAGCGGAATGCAGAAAAAGAATTTTTATGACAATATTAAGTACCTTAAACCCACAGATGAAGTGAAATTTGTTATGGGTACGCGGGAAGATTATGAATGGACGAAGGCCATACTCCTGCAATACGGGCTTACCAAAATATGCCATATATTGTTTTCTGTTGTTTTCAGCAGCCTTGAACCGGTTACTCTGGTGAATTGGATACTGGAAGATAAACTTGATGTAAGATTTCAGCTTCAAATGCATAAATATATTTGGGAACCGACAGCTAAAGGTGTATAATGAGAATTGCAAAAGAATTTAATTGGGAAATGGGGCACAGGCTTCCGGAACATTTTGGGAAGTGCAAAAATATTCACGGCCATTCATACAAAATGTTAGTTGAAATTGAAGGCGACGTGTTGGAAAACGGGATGGTAATGGACTACTACCACCTGCGCGATGTTATTGATCCTATTATAGAAAGAATGGACCATGCATTCCTTGTATATAAAGAAGATACAAGTGTTATAGAATTCCTCGAAAGGATGAATTCAAAAAGAGTTGTTGTTGATTTTCAATCGACAGTTGAAAACATAACGCGTTATTTTTTGGATGAAATAAAAAAGACAAAGCTTCCCTCCAATATTCGTAAAGTAAAAGTCCGTGTTTGTGAAACTCCTGATGATTACGCTGAAGAAGAAATAGAAATAAATAGGATTTAATAGGTGCCGAGATTTAAACTTTATATAGAATACGAAGGAACACGCTACAGCGGCTGGCAGAAACAGCAGAACTCAAGGACAGTCCAGGGAACATTGCTTAAAGCGGCAGATGAAATTTTCGGAAGCGGCAAAGCAGACATACAGGGTTCGGGCAGGACAGACAGCGGCGTACACGCTCTTTGCCAGGTTGCCCATCTTGAAGTTAAAACAATGCTTGCCCCTGAAATAATGAGATTAAAATTTAATGATAAGCTGCCGCATGATATTAATATTTTAGAGATTGAAAAAACTGCACCAAATTTTCATGCGCGACATGATGCTGTATCCCGGTGTTATGTCTACCAGATTTCACGCCGGCGTACTGCCTTTGGCAAAAATTATGTCTGGTGGATTAAAGACAAGCTTAATTTTAATAAAATGCAGGACGCTGCTAAAGAATTTCTCGGCATGCACGATTTTTCCTCCTTTGCTGAAGAAGATAAGGAAGAAAAATCGACCAAAGTGCTGATTGAAGATATAACGCTGAAGGAAGACGGCGAGTTAATATTAATCCGCATTACCGGTTCCCACTTTCTTTGGAAAATGGTAAGGAGAATGACAGGGATATTGGCGGAAATAGGGCGTGGTAAAATGTCTGACAATGATTTGAAATTAATGCTTAGCCGGAAAACAAATTCAGCCGCCAAATATACAGCCCCGCCATCGGGTTTATTTCTTGAACGGGTGCTTTACAAGGGGGACAGCCCTAAAAAGGAATTAACCCCTGTACTTCCGGTTTCCAGCTTTATCGGCCGTTCGGGACACAAATAATGGAACAATTATAACCAGTAACACATAATTGATGAATTAAAACATTGATTTTTTTTAATAACAAATTTATCTTACACTGGCCTTTAGTAAAAATGTATTTTTGTCAACCACAATTCATAGAGAGTGCAGTACCTGTTAAAGGTATAAAATTAATCGCGCTCTTCTGTGTTTTTATATCATAATAAAAGGAAATATTTATGAAAAAATTGACCCGCTTATTTTATTGCCTCATTGGTATATTCTTTATTACGTTCGCCTCTTATGCACAAACTATGGATTCAGCGGCAGTTCAACCATTTAATGACGGCCTGGATAAAATGCAAAAAAGCGATTACGCAGGCGCTGTTACTAATTTCCAAAAAGCTTTGGCTGCCAGTAAAGACTATAGAATTTATTACCAGCTGGGCGTAGCTCATGAAAAATTGAACAATCTTGATGAAGCGGTTAACGATTTTAAAAATACAATTAAAGCTAAACCTGATTTTGAGGCAGTATATAACGATTTAGGCAGCGTATATTTTGCACAGGCTAAATACCAGGATGCGGCGGATAATTTTCAGCAGGTTTCAAAAACCACGAAAGATACCGTGCTAAAGGCTAATGTTGAGTACAATACAACGCTTGCATACTTTAACCTGGCTAATGCTGCCGGTAAAAACAGCAAGAAAGCAATTGAATACTTAAAGAAAGCTGTCAGTCATACTAATTATGATTTTGCTTATCTGAATTTAGCTAAAAATTATTTCCTGCTGAATCAGTATGATAAAACAATTGATGCAGCCCAGAATGCTTTGAAATATAAAAAGACTATTAGCGAGGGCGGCCCTAACTATTATATGGGCGTTGCTTATCAGAAAAAGAATGATGCAAAGAAAGCAAAAGAATATCTTGAAAAAGCTAAAACAGATGCTGTATATGGGAAAGCTGCCGATACGGTATTAAAAGCAATGGACACTGCTAAGAAGTAAATATTTCCTAAAAATCCACACTGATCTTTAAAGGGCTATTATCGTTTTACGGAATAGCCCTTTTATTTTATCATCTTCTTTAATTTATTAATCTCATCTCTAAGCGAAGCAGCCTTTTCAAATTCCAAATCTTTTGCGGCCTGGTGCATCTGGTCAGTAAGCTGTTCTACCAAATCCTGCTTTTGTTCTGCATTCATATATTTAAGAACCGGTTCTGCAACTTTGGTAAATGAATAATCTTCCTTATCATCTTTCTTCCGCATATCTGCAATTGATGTGGAGGAAAGGATTTCTTCCATGCTTTTATATATTGTTTGGGGTTCTATATTATGTTCTTTATTATATTCAGTCTGTATGGCTCTGCGGCGGTTGGTTTCATCAATGGTTTTCCTCATGGAATCGGTAATAATATTGGCATACATAATAACCCTGCCGTTTACATTACGTGCGGTTCTTCCTGCAGTCTGCATAAGCGATCTTTCGCTTCTAAGAAAACCTTCCTTATCAGCGTCAATTATTGCAACAAGCGAAACCTCCGGCAAATCAAGCCCCTCCCTTAATAAGTTTACTCCGACAAGCACATCAAAGCCGCCTATTCTAAGGTCGCGTAATATCTCAACTCTTTCCAGGGCATCAACTTCACTATGAATATAACGGACTTTAATACCGATCCTGTCAAAGTAGTCGGCTAAATCTTCAGCCATCTTTTTGGTTAAAGTGGTTACAAGTACCCGTTCTTTTTTCTCAACCCTTATTCTAATCTCGCCGATCAGATCATCTATTTGTCCTTTAATCGGCCTTACTTCAATTTCCGGATCAAGCAACCCTGTAGGACGGATAATCTGCTCAACTATTACTCCCTCGCTTTTTTCAAGTTCATAGTCTGATGGAGTAGCGCTTACAAATATTACCTGGTTAAGCATTTTTTCAAATTCTTCATATTTCATAGGACGGTTATCCATTGCTGAAGGAAGCCTGAATCCATATTCAACTAAAGTTTCTTTCCTCTTTTTATCGCCGTTATACATTGCCCTAAGCTGCGGAATAGTAACATGGGACTCATCAATAACCAGGAGAAAATCTTTAGGGAAATAATCGAACAAATTATACGGCCTTGAACCCGCCGGGCGCCCATCCATATACCGGGAATAGTTTTCAATTCCGGAGCAATAACCTATTTCTTTCATCATTTCAATATCAAACTTAGCCCGCTGCTCAAGCCTTTGCGCTTCAAGGTATTTCTCATCTTTCCTGAAATAATTCAGGCGTTCTTCAAGATCCTGCTCAATCCCGTAAATTGCTTTTTGCAACTGGTCCCGGTTGGAAACAAAATATTTTGCCGGATAAATCGGAACAGACTCAACCTCCCGGATTACATCACCTGTTATTGAGTCAATAACGGAAAGCTTTTCTATATCATCATCCCAGAATTCAATCCTGACAGCTTCTTCGTACTGATAAGCGGGAATAATTTCCACGACATCTCCCCTTGCCCTGAAGGTTCCTCTGGTAAAATCTATATCATTCCTTACAAAGTGAATATCTATTAAATCCCGGAGAAGTTTTTTACGGGAGATTGTCATTCCTTTTTTCAAAAATATTATTTGGTTAGCATACTCCTGCGGCGCTCCGATTCCGTATATACAACTAACACTTGCAATTACTATAACATCCCTTCTTCCCTCTATCAATGAGGTGGTTGTCTTTAGCCTGAGCCTGTCAATCTCTTCGTTAATTGCAAAGTCTTTTTCTATATAAACGTCTCTTGAAACCACATAGGCTTCCGGCTGATAATAGTCGTAATAGCTGATAAAAAACTCAACAGCATTATCCGGGAAGAAAGACTTGAACTCTGAGTAAAGCTGGGCTGCCAAAGTTTTATTATGTGATATTATAAGAGTCGGCTTGTTAACTTCACGGATAACATTTGAAATAGTAAAAGTTTTTCCGCTACCGGTTACTCCCAGCAGAGTTTGAAATTTATCGCCGCGCTGAAGCCCCTCGGTTAACTCTTTTATAGCTTTAGGTTGATCGCCCGAAGGTTCGTAATTAGAATGAAGCTCGAATTTTTCCATATGACTTTCTATCTATATTATATATGTCTCCGCTATTGCCGTACATCAATATCTTCGCAGATTTTTAAACTATTAATTTAGTAATTTTTATCTTAACCATTCAATATATTTTATAAGGATTGGCGCAGATTACATTTTATCAAAAAGCGGATTTAGCAAGCATGAAAGATAATAAAATTTGGTTAATCATTAGTGGAATCTCCGGCTTTCTGGCAGTTGCCATAGGCGCTTTCGGCGCCCACGGCCTTAGATCATCACTCTTGCCGGAAATGATGGACGTATATAAAACAGGAGTTTTATATCATTTAATTCATTCTGCTGTTTTATTAGCAATTTCGCTAAACAATATTAAACGGTTTTATCCATCTGCTGTTTTCTTTCTGGCAGGCATAGTCCTTTTTTCTTTTTCACTCTATCTCTATGCATTAACAGGGATTACAGCATTGGCTATTATAACTCCGTTTGGCGGAGTAAGCCTTTTGATTGGCTGGTTGTTAATAGTAATACAGACGGTAAAATCCAAAGGCAATAATTTGGCGTAGGAACTTGATTAATCAAGTTCCTACTTAATAACTCTTAATTTAAAATAAACTTCTTCAGGAGAAAAAATTCCCGCAAAGAATCTTTCATAAATTACGGGCTCTAAATTAAGAATCGGATCCATCCATTTAAGCGGGACAAAATGGGAAGTAATAAACTTTTTCTCTATAACCTCAAACTGCGCTTTGCCCTCGTAATTTGTCCTGTGGTTAAGCTTCCACTTTTCATAGAACTTCAATTTCCGGTTGCCGATATATTCATAGTTATCAAATGATCTTATTGAGAATGGAATTTTGTGGTCCGGTTCGCCAAAGTACTTGGTATTTAAGAAGAATGGGACATAAACTATAAGCAATCCGTTTGGTTTTATAATGCGGTATAACTCGGTTACAGTCTTGTGGAAGCTGTCCAAATGTTCCAGAACGTGGGAAGCAAACACCTCATCGAAGGTATTATCATCAAAAGGGTACGGGAATTTGTTAATATCATGTATTGTATTGCCGCCATAATCAACAATATCAAGGTTAACATATCCCTCTTTCAGATCTTTGCCGCAGCCGAGATTTAATTTCATAATAAGTTTTTCAATTTATGGGTTAAAAAGTAAAATATTTTCTTAAAAGATCCGGAGACATCACTAATATTTTTAATCTCCCGCAGGGAAAAATTCCCAATTTTTTCACAGCTAATTTAAGTATTTATATTGAAAAATTTGTGAGGGTACCGGGTATAAAATAAGAAACCCCGCTGTTGCGGGGTTTCTGGAATATGTTGGAACTAAATATCTAAGAAAAATAACTTAGATTTTTTAATTCAAGTTAATGACCGGGAAGTTGACACCTTTTAAGCTTAACTGCTCAACCTTCACTTTAACCACTCCCTTATGGTACACGCCAAGTGACTGAGCGGCTGCTCTGGATAAGTCTAGCTGCCTGCCGCCTATATAAGGTCCTCTATCGTTCACCCTTACGATACAGGATTTGTCATTTCTTAGGTTTGTTACCTTCAGCAGAGTACCGAACCTAAGAGTTTTACTGGCAGCAGTAAAAGCCATTTGATTATAAACTTCACCATTCGCGGTCGTTTTACCATGGAACCGGGGTCCGTACCATGACGCAAGCATACTCCCCTTATCTATATAGTTAACTATTGAAGTTTTCACTACACTTTCGTCATTATTGACGGTGGTTGCTTTCGCAATGCTTACCGGTTCAATCGTAGCACTTGTCTCGTTGGAGACAATAGTAAAACCGACCAGTAAAATCATAAACGAAATAACAAGGACCTTTATTAATGACCTCAACTACACCTCTCTTTCTGTTCTAATAGTTTTAAGTTTGTTCGTTAAGAACGTCTCAAAGTTATAGCTACTGAAAAGTTATTGCAACCCGTTTGGGGAAACTTTAGCCCGGGAAAGGATATTCCAACTATTCGACTAATTAGGTAATGTGGTCGCATTTTTCATGTTTTCACTCCTTCATACTGCGTAACTCCGGTTTGTAGACGGCCCGGAACCGCCCATGCGGGAAATTGGTAAAACTTGTTTTACAACCTGGAGGCAAGTTACAGTCCTTAGTCCGGGAGATTAAAAGAAAGCAAAGTTCGGATTCTCAAGATTAAATTGGGAACCCGTGTTTACAAAACCTGTTTATCCATATACCCGGCACGATGATTTATTGAATGACGGTAAAACCTTAATGGTGTATCTGGCGGCACATAGTTATGATACTTTAAATAATTCTATATATATTCATTAACAGCTATTGTAAGATAATTTTTCATATCCCATTGTTTTATAAGTATTTCCGGGAAGGCACTAATTATAGTCATAGAATATTTATAAATATGATAGAACATGTATGAGTGTAATATTTAATAATTTAGCCGGGAAATTCCTGATATATTGAAATTTTATGGAATAAAAATGCCTGATAGATTGTCTAACTTTCAGGAAAAATACGTTCAACATTTTCAATTAAATATGAGAAAAACAAGTACAGTCCTATTCGTTTTAATCAGCCTCTTTTTAAGCGGCTGTGGAGATACCGAAATCAATAGCGTATGGCGAAAACAGAATATTGTTATTGATGGAGACAATAGTGATTGGGGAAACTCGTTAATATCATTAGATAAAATTGACGCCCTGGCAGGAATTGCTAACGACAATGAATATTTATACTTATGCCTGACCACAAGTGATCCGGTTGTAGAAAACAAGATATTAAGCGGCGGACTAACCCTGTGGTTTCAGAGCAGCAATAACGGCAGCGAAAAGTTTGGGATTCATTTCCCACTGGGAATAACGGATTCGGCAATGCCAAACCCTGATGAAGACATGAAACCTGGCGGTAACCCGTTTGACCCGTCAAGGATGCAGCAAAACATCCTTAAAAGACAAACAGATTTAGAAATCATTAATACTAATGACAATAGAATAAAGATACCAATTGCAGAATTGAAAGACATACAAATTAAGATGGCATTGAAGGATGGCAAATTAATTTACGAAATGAAAATGCCTCTAAATCAAAGGAACAGCACAACTTATGCGCTTAATGCGAACCCGGGAGGTTCTTTCAGATTAGGTGCCGAAAGCGGGATATTTATTCCCGGAAACAGAGCAGGCAATATGCCTTCTCCCGGCGGCTTTGATATGCCTCCCGGAGGTGGTGGCGATGATGAAGGCCCGGGTGGAGGACCCGGAGGCGGATTCCCTCCGGAAGGTATGGGCAGAAACGCTTTTTCCAACAGTCCAATTAATTTTTGGATTAATGTAAAGCTGGCTCAGGAAAACCCGCAAAGCAAATAGAATGTCTTGCCAATATTTTTTGGGAAAAAGTTTACAGGAGTTTCAGTGAAGCAAAAAATTAAAAACCTTTGTGTAATACTATAATTGAGTATAGAAATTGAATTAGAAAATTTAAGTGACATGGATTTAGTGTTGAAATCCGTATCTGGAGACCAGGCGGCATTTTCAATAATTGTCCAAAGGCATAAATCAAAAATTGCTTCAACTGTATTTGGTATGCTTGGTGAGTCGATGGAAGCAGAAGATATCGGGCACGAGGTTTTCATAAGGTTTTATAATTCTATGGGAAACTTCAAAGGCGAGTCTGCGCTTTCTACCTATTTAACAAGAATTGCTATAAATTTGTCATTGAATGAATTAAAAAGACGGAAGAAAAACATTTTCAAGTCGTTTTTTAATTTAACTCCGGCTGAAATATTTAATGATATTTCAAGGAAAAGCATGAATGACTATGAGGCTAAAGAAGTAGTGGACAAGTGCATATCCCAATTAAGCCCAAAGCTCCGTTCGGTTGTCATTTTACGGTTAATGGACCAGTATTCGACTGAAGAAACGGCTGAAATATTGAATGTGCCGGTAGGAACCGTTTTATCCCGCCTTGCACGCGGGCAAAAGATATTGAAAGAATTATTAACACCTTACAGGTATGATAAATGAATATTAAAAAATTACTATATGAAAGTTTTGACAGGAAACTGTCAAAGGATGAATCTCTGGATCTGAATTCTGAATTGGAAAAGAATCATGACTTAAATAAAGAGAAAAATGATATAACCTACGTGCGTGAAATGGTCCTGAACAGCGGAAGGAAAGAATTCAGCCCGGACTTTGAGTATGAATTGATGCGTAAAATAAATTCCCCGGCTGGAAAAGGGAATTATCAATATGTATTTTTCAATTCCCTGAATACAGCCTTCAAAAGGTTAGCGTTTGCAACTATAATATTTATAATTCTTACACTAACCTATAACTTCGGCAGGATAGGGAACATTTCGTTTCAGAGCGCGTTCGGGATTAAACAGCAGACTACATCTTTTGCAGATGATTTTAAAAATTTATTCTCATTTTATAATTAGGGGCATCTATGGATATTAAAACAAAATCGGTTTTATTGATACTTTTAACCTTTTCGTTAGGAATTATAAGCGGTTTTTTCCTTCACAGTATTATTATGGAACGGGAGTTCCGTCCTATGGACAGAGGCAACCATATGCCTTTTAGCTTGTCCCAGAGAATGGATGACATCCTGGAATTAAGCCCCGAACAAAAGCAGAAGATAGATCCTATCATAAGAAAATACGACGATAAAATTCATGAGACAGTGGAAAGGAACAGGGACCTGGGAATGGGAATAATGGATTCCATGACAATAGAGATAAAACCATTTTTATCAGATAAGCAAAAGAATCTGCTTAGAGATGAAATTTACCACTTTAAAAATTTACCTCCTCCGCGCCCACAGCCTCAGCCTATGCAATAATTTTAGCGTCCCCGTTATTCGATTGGCGGGGAACTGCTTGCTTTCATCAATGCAAATTTACACGGAGGGGACCTGTCCTATTATTCATTATTGAATAAATCGTTAATACAAGCCAAATCTACGATCTTTCCATCTTATTAATGGGGACAATTTTCTGACCTGCAAAAACATTTTTAAAAGGGAATAAAAAGAAGAAAGCCGTTGTCTAATATTCAAAAGACAAAAGGAACTGTAAATGAAGGTCATTAAATCAATATTATTCTTATTAGCATTGCCGGTTGCTTCTTCATTTGCCCAGCAGCTTCCTCCTCCGGACAGGGGTAACGGCAACATCCAGAATGAGCTTAACTTAAGTGATAATCAAAAAGAAAAGATAGAAAAGATACTAACACACAAAAAAGATCAATTAGATAAAATTAGAGACAAGATGATGGCAATTATGAAAAGCTTAAAAGACAGCACCGAGTATATCTCGAAAGAGACTGAAAACGATATTTTAAAAATTCTGGATAAAGAACAATCAGAAAAATTTAAAACTGAGCAGGGAAATCATGAGCAATTTGCAATGATGCCGCCTCCCGGAATGATAGGGAATGGTTTTCCTCCAAGTATGCCCTGCCCTGCTAATTCAGAAAGAGGCATGAGGCCTGAATGCCCGCAATTACCCGGAATGCCCGGCCATCCACAATTCGGCCCTGATTTTCTTAATAATGACGAACCTGATGTAACTGATCCAAATATTCCGAATGATGATGAAATGGATTCCCTGCAAGATCTGGATATATTTGACCTGATCAGTATACTGGAATAAAAAGTTTAATCGAAATTCTCGCATCGCTCTCTCATTCCTCCTGTAAAGCCCTTTGCAGGGGGAACTTTTTTTTGAACCATTTTTTTTTATCCTAACTTAATTCTAAATCCAAAAACGCTACATTGGTATTATAATCCCATAAACATTACAATGATTCCGAATTAAAATTATATTAAATTTAGATACAGGCCGTAAAATTGAAAATATGAAGGGTATATCTAATGACTATTATTAAAAAACATCTGTGCATTATTATTTTATTAACAGCCTCTTGCATTTGGGGCGGCCAATTTCAAACAAAGGATGGTAATAGTTACAGGTTCAACCTCTCCAATTCATCTGTGTTTTCGCCGGGAAACGATATTACTATTGATTTATTCTCAAACTACCCCGGTGAATCTGTTTATCACTTCAAGTTATTTAAAGTAATTGATTACGATAATTTTGTTCTTACAGCAAACATGAAAAATACAGGCAATAACTTTGACATCTGGGGCAGGAACGGGCAGGATATTCTAAAATATACAAAATTAGTAAAAGAATGGGATGATTTGATATATACAAGCAGCAATAATGATAACCATAATGTTAAGATAGGAAGAATAGACGACCCGGGAGACTATATTATTCAGGCTGTAAAAGACAGCAGTGTTGCATACTGCGGCGTTGAAGTTTCAAACCTGACAATGATATATAAAACCGGTAAAGGACAGATACTGGCAGTTGTAACAGACAATAAATCCGGGAAAATTTTAACCGGTGTAAAATTTAAAATATTTGATACGGATGGGCAACCCGGTGAAGCAGTTGCCGATAAAAACGGCGTGCTTCTTTTTACAGAAGACGGTACAACAAAGAGCATCAGCAGCAACACTATTATAATTGCAAACACAGGCAGTGAAAACATTTTGAGCAGCCCGTATTTTTATTCCGGATATGAGCAGAATAATTATATCGGATACACTTATACAAACCAGCCGGTTTACCGCCCGGGCCAGCATGTATATTTTAAATCTGTTTTGCGCGACAGGAAAAACGGTGCGCTTATAAATTTGCCCGAAGAAGAATTTTCAATTACAATTAAATCGCCAAAGGATATAGATATATATTCAAAAACACTGAAAACAACCGAATATGGAACTCTGTCCGGTGATCTTATTCTTGATAATGACGCTGACCCGGGATCGTATTCAATAAATATTACCGGAAACGGGCAGAATTATTACAGCTCTTTTTCCGTTGAGGAATACAAAAAGCCGGAATATTTTGTTAAGGTTGAAACAGGGAAAAATTCATTCGCTTATAATGACACTATAAAAGCATCAATTTCTGCCGGTTACTATTTCGGGTCGCCCGTAACCTCCGGCTATGTTGATATTAAAATATTTAAACAAAATATTTGGCATCCGTGGTGGTATGGATCGGATTATTCGTGGTTTTACAAAAGCTTTGCCGGAAGAAATTATAATCCAAGCGAACTTATCACCCAGATGTCCGGTGAACTTGATAAAGACGGCAAATTCAATTTAGTTTATCCTGTAAATGGTGACTTAAAATCAGATTACAATTATATAATAGTTGCGGAAGTAACAGACAAATCCAGGAATACAGTATCCGGTACGACAACTGTACGGATAACAAGAGGAAGCTTTACAATATCCACTTCGCCTGAAAAGAACTACTCCTCAACCGGGAACCTTATAAATATAAGGGTAAATGCCTTTGATTTTTCCGACAAGCCAGTAAGTACCAGGTTTAAGGCAGCCTTCAACTACCCCGAACAAAGAAAAGATGACGGCACTTATTACAAGCCTATAGGAGATACATTATCTGGCGTAACAGATTCACTTGGCAAGGCAGAAATTTCTTTTTTGCCGGGGGGACTCTATTACGGCAATTACAATTACACCGTAATTGCTTATGATGAAAAAGGCCGGAAAATAACTGCCGAGGGTTCATTCTATATAGGAGATTATGAAGCATACAGGAATGGCGGCAGCCCGGAAATAATTACAGATAAGGAAAGTTACGTTCTGGGTGATACCCTCGACGCTTTTATTTCCCTGCCGCAAAATGATGCAGACGTTCTTATATCTTATGAAAAAAATTCCTTCCTCGGATATGAAGTACGGCATGTTGAAGGGAAAAAACTGGAATTAAACCTGAAACTTACTGATGCAAAATTTTCACCCAATTTTAATATAGCCATTGTTTTTATAAAAGACGGGCAGATATATAACTATTCCAAAGCTGTAAATGTACTTGATAAGAGCAAATTCTTAAATATATCTTTAAAGCCTTCCTCCGGCACATATAAACCAGGAGAAACAGCAGTATATAAAGTTACAGTTACGGACAGCAAAGGTAATTCCGTTCCTAATACGGAAATCTCATTCGGAATAGTTGATGAAAGTATTTATGCTATAAAAGAAGATCCTGCAGAGGATATAAAATCCATTTTCTATTCCCCGGAATATTTATATATGCCTTTGCATAATTCCCGGCAGGGCCGTTCATCTTTCGGAGCAAGCCGCAGAACTACATTAATCGACAAATTAATTGATATTAAAAATATCAGTCCTGACGGCAATTCTGCATTATCAGGCAGGCTAATCAACTATCCGGGTTTTGACTTTAGTAACATCTATGTTCTTCTGAATAACGATAAATACTTCTACATGGTAAAAGCGGATACTTCGGGTAAATTCCTGTTTAAGAATATAAAAGAAGGGGAATACAGCATTCTTGTTTTGCTCAATTATGGAGCAATGCATGATGTTGGAAATGTAATTGCAGGCAGAGACTCCGTAAAAGATATTTTTATCGGCAACCTTGAAAATGTACCCCAAAGATATTTCAGTATGCGAAATGGAGGGGGGAAAAGCATTACCGCAGATCTTATGGTTACGGCTCCGAGAGCAATGGGAAAATCTTCTGAACAATTTGTACAACCTGAGCTGCGCACTAATTTTGTTGATGCGGTTATATGGAAGGCTCATGTTGTAACCGATGGAGACGGTAAAGCGGAAATAAAATTTAAAATGCCGGATAACTTAACTGCCTGGCAGGCAACAGTAAGAGGCATAACCACTGATTCTAAAGTAGGTCAGAACACTGATAAAACCATAACAAGAAAAAATTTAATAGTCCGGCTTGAGACATCGCGTTTCTTTAGGGAGGGCGATGAGATTTCTGTTTCAACTATTGTTCATAATTATTTAAGTGAAAGCAAAAAAGTAAAGGTAAATTTTAACGTTTCAAACCTTGAAATACTAAATTCAAAATCAGAACAAGCCGGATTAGTTTCATCCGGCAGCAAGGCAAACAGAAGCTGTGAAATTGTTGTTGATAAAGATTCCGACGCGCGCATAGACTGGATTGTAAAAGTTAATAAACCAGCCGGCAATGCAACTATAACGGCGGAAGCATTAACAAATGAAGAATCAGATGCAGTTGAATTAAACATTCCCATCCAGTCTGCAGGTATTAAGAAATCAGAACCGCTTGTTTGGGATAATACTAATGAAGGGGTTGCAAATTTGGAATTTAACATACCTTCAGGTGTAAATATGAAAACTGCAAAGCTTTCATTCTCGGCAGCCCCGTCGCTTGCAGGTACAATTTTAAAAGCGCTTGATGATCTTGCCGGTTATCCTTACGGATGCGTTGAACAGACAATGAGCAGGTTTTTGCCGACAATTATAACTGCAAAAACATTCAAAGAAATTAATGCGCCGCTTAAAAGCAAAACCATTGCTGAACTTCCGAAAATGGTTGATGCCGGTTTAAAAAGGCTTTATAACCTTCAGCATGAAGACGGCGGGTGGGGATGGTGGTCCGTAGATGAGACGCATCCGTATATGACTGCCTATGTTATATATGGAATGAGCCTTGCAAAAGCGGCGGGCTATAATGTTGACACAAACTCATTTAATAATGGCATAAACAGCCTGATTACCCAGCTTAAAAATAACAGGCAATTGAATTTCACAACAAAAGCATTTATGCTTTATTCACTTTCAACTATTGCAAAACAGGATAGAAGGTTTAACGATTCTTTAGTTAAACAAATGGCAGTACAGCTTTTAAAACAAAGATTAAATCCGTATGCATTATCCCTGCTGGCAATTACCTTTAACAATTTTAAAGACACCGGTAATTTAGAAGAGGCATTAAGTAAATTAAGCAAATCGGCAACCGAAGAAAATAGTTATGCATATTGGAAAGGTAAAGAATGGCATTATTCCTGGCAGGAAGATAAAGTACAAAGCACTGCATTTGCAGTTAAAGCGCTTATGCTTGATAAGCAGTATTCCCCGCTTATTTCCAAAGCAGTAAGATGGCTTATTCAGCAGAAGCAGGGATTTTCATGGCATTCCACGCAGGAAACCTCAACCGTAATATTCGCACTTACGGATTATCTTAAAACCACAAACGAACTGAATCCAGATTTTACTGCTTCTATCTATATTAATAATAAGAAGTCATTTGAAAAGCATTTTACAAAAGATGATGTTTACGAGAACATACCTTCAACAATACTTAACGGATTAAACAACGATGAATTAAAGCAGGGTGTAAATAAGATAAAGATTGTAAAAACCGGAACGGGTAAATTGTATTTTTCAGGATTAAATACATACTATACGCAGGGACAAAACAAACCTGCGGATAAAAATAAATTTGTTGTTACAAGAAATTATTTTGTACTTAATCCTGTTGATGAAGGCGACAAAATTGTTTACGAAAAAGAGCCGCTTAAAGGCGAAGTTAAATCGGGACAGGTTCTTTTTGTTCAGACTAAAGTTGAATCAAACGAGGATAACCTTCAATACTTTATACTTGAGGACATGCTGCCTTCCGGCTTTGAAGCGGTTAAAGATGAAAGCATTTATGAAATTAAGCGGAATGAAGAGGCCAGCCAAAATAAGAAGCGATATATACCCGTTGTTAACCCGTACTATGCAGATAAACAGTACCATGACGACAGAGTATCGTTTTTTGTTACGAACACTAAAAGCCAAATGGAATTCTCTTATATGATCCGGGCAGAAATACCCGGGAAAATTAACGTTAATCCCGCGCAGGGCTATTTAATGTATTATCCCGAAATTTATGGAAACAGCAGTACTGAAAAAATTACTGTTAAAGAATAATTCCTATATATATAAGATAAGAAGCGGTTCGTGGAACCGCTTCTTTTTGTCTCAAAATGTTTGAAGACTCAAGCATATAAAACACGCCTTACAAATACCTTTAATGTTAATATTTCCGTATTTTAACTTAAAAATTAAGGGATGCTCCTCTTAAAACTAAAAACACCATTTTAACTATTTATATAATAAGCTTTTAAGCAATTATAGACAGCTTAAATTTCTTAAAACTTCTCGCTATT
>JARLHB010000371.1 GCA_031292465.1 Ignavibacteriaceae bacterium | reverse complement strand
GGCGTTCTAACCAACTGAACTACGACCCCAATGGTTTTAAAAATTTACAATGAACAGTTTATAATATTTCAGATGAAAACTATAAATTGAGTGGTCAAATATATATTTAACCACTCCCAAAATCAAATTTACTTAAAGAAAATTTGAGGGAAAATGCATAAAAATTTATTCACCAAATGATATACCGACTGCTTTTGCAGCAATTACATTCTGGTTGTCTAATTTTACCAGCTTTTGATGAGCAATTGCATCTTCTATTCTTACATTTTTGATGTCATTACCCTTAAGGGCAACCATTCTTCCGAATTTCTTACGTGCAGCCAAATCTATGGCAAAGCATCCAAACTTAGTTGAAAGTATCCTGTCAAACGGAGTCGGGCTTCCGCCGCGCTGAACGTGGCCTAATACAGTAACTCTTGTTTCCCGTTCAGTATTTTCTTCAATTTTCCGGGCAACAATTTCACCAATACCGCCTAATTGGTTTGGATCATGTCTTTTTATATCGGTTCCCTTTAGAATCAATTGCCCGTCAAGCGATTTAGCGCCTTCAGCAACACAAACAAGGCTGAATTTCTTTCCCATTAACTCACGTTTAAGAACTTTTTCATAAACCTTTTCCCAGGAGAATGCTATTTCAGGAATAAGTATAATATCAGCGCCGCCTGCAAGGCCGCCATTTAAAGCAATCCACCCGGCATATCTGCCCATTACTTCCACAACAATTACCCTGTGATGTGATGAAGCAGTTGTGTGAAGCCTGTCAAGAGCTTCAGCAACAATATACACTGCCGAGTCATGGCCGAATGTTAAGTCTGTAGCTTCAAGGTCATTATCAATTGTTTTAGGCACACCGACCATATTCATTCCCATTTCGCCGAGCTTTTTGCAAATATGCATAGTACCGTCTCCGCCAATGGCAATAAGCGCATCAAGATTCCATGCCTGGTAATTTTTTAAGGCATTGCTTGACCTGTCAACAATCTCTATAGTTCCGTCGTCTTTTAATTCCGGCCAGTGGAAAGGGTCTCCTTTATTTGAAGAGCCTAAAATAGTACCACCGCGGGCTAAAATTCCCGAAACATCATCATTAGTCAACTCTTTAGCACGTCCTTCAACCAGCCCTTCAAAGCCATCAATAATACCCAAGACAGACATTCCATAATCCTGAGCTGGTTTAGTAACACCGCGAATTACTGCATTTAAACCTGGGCAATCTCCGCCGCCCGTTAATATTCCTATTCTTTTTACTTTTGAAGATGTAACCATTGTTTTTCTATTTCCTTATATTATCCTAAATAATTTTCAGAGTAGTTCTAAAGTGCAATTTCACTAATTCATTTAACTTATCAAAGCCAAATTTATTTTTTATTTTCTTAGCTGCTTCTTCCACACTGGAAGAGGCCCCCTTGGGAAGTTCAAAACCAAGTTCCTTGTTTTGAACATCAAACCAATCACAAAATCTGTTCCGGGCCAAAATTGAAGCCGCAGCCACCGCCGTATATCTTTCGCCTTTCGTCAATTGGTGAAGTTTTATATCCTTCCACCGTTCAGGCAAAGAATTCAGAATATATTTGTCATCTCCGAATTTATCGCTGATAGCCTCATTAATTTCACACTTTTCAAGCAAATTACTAAGAACTCTGGCATGCCCCCAGCCAAGTATTTTGTTTACATTACCCGTCTTTTCATGCAGGGCATTATACTTGCCGGGATTTAAAACTACCAGGTCATAGTTATTATCGATTATTTCTTTTATTCTTAAAGTAATATTTCTAATTGCGATATCGGATAATTCTTTGCTGTCTCTGACTCCGATGCTTTTTAACCGGGAAGAAGTGTCTTTATTAACATAAACGCCGCAAATAACTAATGGCCCAAAATAATCACCTTTACCAGATTCATCCGTTCCAATGTATTGCTCAGGTTCATCTGTTAACGTCTCACTTATATTAAATAAAGTTTCACCAAATACTATTTTGTTAATTTCGGAATATAAACCAGAATTTGCGCTTCCTTGAATGATCGTCTTAATCCCCTTCTTACCAAAATACACGAGCAGCTTTACATAATCCGATTTGTCTTTAATTGTTATTTCATAATGGTACTGTTTTTTTTCGGGTGAAGTTAAATAATATCCTTTTACACCGATAGCCCTACCGTATGAAATAATTAAATTTTTGGCTTCCTGTTCTATTAAATTCCCTTGCAATTATTAATACACAATATAAAAATACTTAAAAAGTAAGTAATTATAAAATATTATAGCTTTATCAAGCTTATTTTATTAAAAATCTTCCTAAATTTTCATAAATCGGCATTTTACTGCAAATAAATTCATTGACTTTGCTCTATAAGGGAGTTAGCTTTAATAACGAAATTTTTCTATGCTGGAAAGGTATATGTTATGAAATTTATTTTGTCTTTGTTGATTACAACAGTTCTTGCATTCTCTGCTTACGTTTTCCCGGTATCGTTACCTGATTCCAACATAAGCGCTCATAAATCCGATATTGCAAAAGTATATGCCGAAAAATTACAACAGAAAATTTTACTTTCTGAAGATCAGACTGCAAAAGTAAGAAATATTTTAAACGATTATCTGGCTAATGTTTCCGGCAATAAGAATGCATCGGTCATGGACAAAATTGAGGGTTTTTTAGATCAAAAGCAAAAATCCAAGTTTGAGATTATTAAAAATGACTGGTGGAATACTTTTACTAAAGATGTGAAAAAACTTCCCGCTAAATAGCCGCAGCCTGCTTACTTTTATGATGTTTTCCCTGCAATAGCTGGCAGCAATTATAACAAGGCGTGTTCTACTTTATACTTCAGGTCTTCCTGGTTAAACGGCTTGATTAAAAAGTCATAATTTAAATTTGAACATTTGCAGCGGTGCTGATATTCTTCATCGAAGCATGAAGTAATATAAATAATCGGAATTTCCATAAATTTTTTAATCACGATTGCAGCATCCATTCCGTTTATTTTCCCCTTTAAGACAATATCCATTATAATCAGATCCGGCCTTATTTTAAGTACTTCTTCAATTGCTCTTTCACCGGAATCAACAACATTAGAAACATTATAACCAAGAGCTTCAAGCCTCTTTTTTATATCCAAAGCAATAATTCCTTCATCTTCTACAACAATAATTCTTTTCTTTTCCATCGGTATACTCTTATTTAAAATCATAAACGCAGCCCTAAATTACATTCTGCTATATTAAGTAATTGTGACCCTGCAAGGAAGGACCATAAAGATGTGAGCTGGATAAATCAGTAAATTATGCAGTAAAGTCGATTTTAAATTCCGTATAACCATTTCTATTTAACTCAATTACACCGCCAAGCTGCTCGGTTAACGTAGTAACGAGCTGAAGCCCTAATGATTCTGTCTTACGGAAATCAATATTTGGTGGGAAACCAATCCCGTCGTCTCTTATAATTAATGAATATTTATGATTACCAACTTCATCAATTTTATTAATAGCGATAAAAACTTTCCCTTTTTTACCATCGGGGAACGCATGCTTCAATGAATTGGAAACTAACTCATTTATAATTAACCCGCACAGGATTGCAGTGTCAATTTCAAAGTATATTCCTTCAACATTACTTTCAAGAATAATCCTGTCGTTAACCTTATAGGAATTAAACAAATCTTTAATAAGAGAATTAATGTACTCTGAAAATTCAATTTTATTTAGTTCTTTTGACTGGTATAATTTTTCATGTATCAACGCCATAGACCTTACCCGGTTCTGGCTTTCACGGAATATTTCGAGGGATTTTTTATCTTCAATATACCCGGACTGCAGGTTTAGCAAACTGGATATAACCTGCAGATTATTTTTAACACGGTGGTGGATTTCTCTTAAAAGTACAACTTTCTCCTGCAGCGAGGCATTAATTTGTTCTTCGGCTTTTTTACGTTCGCTTATCTCATTTCTTAAATCATCATTAACCATAGATAAAGCTGCTGTTCTTTCAATTACACGTTTTTCAAGTTCCTCCTTAGTCCGCTCTAATGCTTCCAGGTTATATTTCCGCTGGGTTGAATCCCTTAATACGGAAATTCCGCCAACAACTTTTTTATCAATATCAAAAATCGGCGAATAATACGCTTCAAAAAAGCCTTCTTTTCCGGTTTCAGGTATAAAGAACCACCTGTCTTTTGCAATTACATAATTACCCTTTAATGTTTCATGGTAATACTTATCCTCGCCTATTTCTTTTAAGAACGGTAATACATCAAAAACATCTTTGCCAAGTGTTTTAGCTTTAGCAATTCCCGTCATAATCTCAAGTCCAGGGTTCCACAAAGTAATTCTGCAATTACTGTCAAAGGCAAGAATCCCGTCAATACTGCTGTTCAGCAGTTTATCTGAAAATTCCATTTCACGCCTGATAGCAGCCTCTACTTTTTTCCTTTCACCTATTTCGCGGTCAAGTATATAAAACACAGTTAAAAATATTATGCAGCTTAATAAAGTTCCGACAATAATAGTTACAAATGTATTTTTAACATTAACGACAAGCATATTGTCTCGCTGCTGCAGAAGGTTATATTCATCGGTTTCAATTCTTGCGGTTTGTTCATAAATTTTGTCCATATATCTTTTACCGATGCCAAGTTTTATTCTATCAACCGCGCTCTGCATACCTCCTATTTTTCTGCAATCTATTGTCTGTTGAAGGCTGTTATAACGGGCATAAATCAGGCTCTCATATTTATCCAGCTTATCTAATTGTTCTTTATCCTCCCGGAATAATATTTTAAGATTAGCCAAATCAATTTTTATATTTTCAAATCCTTTATGAAAAGATTCAAGATAGGCATCATCACCGGTAATTACATAACTTCTCTGCCCTTCCTCCGAACCTGCAATTTGTGCCAGAATATCTTCCATAGTATTTAATACATTATATGAATTAGCCCTCCATTCCGCAGTTTCAAATACTTCATTGATGTCTCTGTATGAAGCTATGCCTATCCCAATAATAAGGATTAATATAAAAATCAATCCGGTTTTTACCGTTTTTATCTCATTAAACAAGAGTATCTCAATAATTATTTATTATTAATTAAAAATTAGTTAAACATAAGACTAAAACAAATTAGCAGTGATTAATCCGATAGCTCTGTAATGGTAAGACTTTTAGACAAAAATATTTCCTTCCAGCATAAATTCTTGCTTTTATTTATTGTAGTATAAACGATATACTGCAATTTCATATTTTTGTAAAAAGATTAAACACCTTGCTGAAATGCAAATTATTTTTTTATTATATTTTTAATTATTTGTTGCCAGAATATAAAAATTTTAATAAGTTGAGCCGTTATTTTAATAATGTATATTGAAGTTTTGAGCGGTGCGAAAACGATCAGGATTTCTACATACCAAAAGCTCTTAATTAAATTATTTCATCAAAGTATTTAACTTGACTTCCCAAAGTCGAAGAAGATATTATATTGAATAATTATTATTTCATTTCAAACCAAGATATAAATTCTATCAATCGATTTTTGTGTCAATTAAATACGAATTCCTTCTTTATTGAAATATTATTAAATTATTAAATGCAAAAGTTAATCTTGTATTTAATATAAACAGGGCTGATATTTGGGAAAAACTTATACATTTATTTACTACTAAATGGCTAAAAATCTAGCCGAAGTTCTCATAAAATTACATAATAATTAAGGAGAAAGTATGAAGTTACTTGTTACAAAATCTCTTTTTATTGCCTTTATATTGTTCCTGTGTTTACCCACAGGTTTCATTTTTGGGCAAGGCGTTACAACAGCGTCGCTTAACGGAATAATTACAGACCAAAGTGGTGCGCCATTACCCTCGGCAACCATTATTGCAATTCATGAACCTTCCGGAACGCAATACGGAACAACTTCCAGGTTGGATGGTAAATACAATATTCTCGGTTTAAGAGTAGGAGGGCCTTATACTATTACGGTTTCCTACGTAGGTTTTGAAAGCCAGAAAAAAGGAAATATTAACTTATTATTAGGCCAGAATTTAACTGCAAATTTTAGTCTTACTACTTCTGCCGTAAATATGAATGAAGTTACAGTTGTTGGACAGCGCAACGGAATTATAAGCAGCAACAGGACTGGTTCTTTTGAAAACGTTACTGCGCAGCAAATTCAGCAAATACCAACTGTTTCAAGAACGTTTCAAAGTTTTGCTAAATTATCACCTTTATTCAGCGGTACAAATATGCAGGCCGCTGGAAGGAGCAACCGTTATAATAATATTCAGATTGACGGTACACAATATAATGACCTCTTCGGTTTAGGTTCTTCAGGCACACCGGGCGGACAGACAGGCGCCAACCCTATTAGTATGGATGCTATTCAGGAATTCCAGGTTGTTATTGCACCTTATGATGTTAAATACAGCGGCTTTACAGGCGGCGGCATAAATGCAATCACAAGAAGCGGTACCAATGATTTTACAGGTTCTGCTTATTTCTACGGAAGAAACCAAAATTTTGTAGGATTAAGCCCGGATGTTAAAAGGTCAAAATATGCGGATTTTAATGATGACCAATATGGCGTGCGTATAGGCGGGCCTATTATAAAGGATAAATTGTTCTTCTTTGCTAATGGCGAATTAACTGATCATACTACTCCTTTGGGAAATCAATCCCTTACTTCACAGGGAAATGCTTCAGCTCAAGCCTGGGCAGATACTTTGAACCAGATACTTTCTGCACATGGTTTTAATTCCGGTACAGCCAATTCTTTTGATACTAAGCAGCCCAGCGGAAAATTCTTTATTCGTTTTGATTATAATATAGACGAAAATAATAAATTGACTTTGCGTAATAATTATGTGCATTCGTATCAGGATGTGCTTGCTCAAAGGACATCAAACAGTACTTTAAGTTTCAGTACTTTTAACTATAGAATTACGAATAATACAAACTCTACAGTTGCCCAGTTAAATTCAACTTTCGGCAACACAATGTCTAATGAGTTAACTTTGGGTTATACCCATATCAGTGATGACCGCGGTCCTTCACTACAGGCATTACCTGAGATAGATATTACTTTGCCGGGATTTAAAATTTATACAGGTACCGATACATATTCATCTGCAAACAGCCTTGATCAAAAAGTCTTCGAGTTTACAGATAACTTCACTTACATAAATGGCAACCATACATTTACTTTCGGTACACATAATGAATTCTTCTCTTTCAAGAATTTGTTTATCAGATATTACTGGGGATATTATCAGTATAACCTTACTTATATGTCTCAGCTTAACAACGTTATTAATAATCCTAATTCATTTGCAAGAACTGTTTCCAGAACCGGTGATCCGGAACCGTCTGCAGAGTTCAGCGTGGATCAGCTCGGGCTCTATGCTCAGGATGAATACAGCGTAACACCAAATTTGAAAGTTACTCTTGGTATCAGAGTTGACGATCCTATATTCCCTACAAAACCTATGCAGAATGATTCTGTAAGCTTTTATTATCCTCAATATAACACAACCAATATCCCCAGCGGTAACCTCTTATGGTCACCCCGCGTAGGATTTAACTGGGATGTTGACGGTGAACAAATTACTCAGGTTAGAGGCGGTGTTGGTATATTTACCGGACGTGTACCTTATGTATGGATGTCTAACAATTTCGGCAATACAGGTAATATGCTTGCAGAAATTGACGGAGGAAAAGCAGGTGTACCGTTCAGCGCCGACCCGAATAACCAGCCTACTAGCTCAACTATCACAGGCGCTACTTCAAAGCTTTCGTCTGAAGTTGATTTAGTTGACCCGAAATTAAAAATGCCTCAGGTACTTCGTTTTGATGCAGCAGTTGACAGACAATTGCCTTTTGATATAACAGGTACAGTAGATTTACAGTATTCTAAGAGTTTAAATGATATGTTATATAAAGAAGTCGATTTGAACCCTCAGGTCGGAACATTATCGGATGGAAGGCCTGTATATGGCGGATACAACAATGGTAATGGTAATTTTACCGGTATATATTATTTAACCAATACAAGTAAAGGTTACCAATATAACTTAAGCGTACAATTACAAAGAAGTGTTGCTCTATGCATTTCGGGAAATGCCGGTTATACTTTCCAAAGAGCATTTGATCAAAACGGCGTTTTATCATCACAGGCTCTTTCTCAGATAAGATATAATCCAATTGCTTATGATCCTAATAATCCGGCTCTTACAACATCCGACTTTGAAATAAGGCATCGTGTCTTTGCATCTGTAACTTATTCACATCAATTCTTTGAAGGTGCAACAACCAGTGTTTCATTATACTATAATGGACAGTCAGGCCAGCCTGTTTCCTTTATGGTATCCGGTGATCTTAATAAGGATGGTTTTAACGGAAACGACCTAATGTATATTCCAAAAGATAATAGTGATATTGAGTTAGGAACTGTTACAAGTGCAGGTGTTTATACATCAGCTTCATCTACTCTTTATTCCCAATTTAACAGTTTTATAAACAATAACTCTTATTTATCTTCTCATCGTGGACAAATTGCACAAAGAAACGCTTCTACATATCCGTGGAGAAATGAACTGGATTTGAGGATTACACAGGATATTCCTGCTTTCAGCGATAAACATCAATTCCAGATTTCATTAGACATATTAAATGTACTTAATTTAATCAGTCGTAAATGGGGTTATGATGTTAGCGGCGGATACAACACTATCAATATTGTTACTTATCAGGGTATTGATAAGAGCACTGGCAAACCAGTTTATGGTTTCTCAGCACCGCTTAATAACTTACCATGGACTTATGATAACTACACCTCACGCTGGACAATGCAGCTTGGTGCAAGATATACTTTCTAGTTCTTTTTTTACATAAATTTATAAAGCCTTTAGATATTTTTCTAAAGGCTTTTTTTTTACTTGCAAACAATAAAAAAGCTAAAACACATCCACATCATCAATACCTATTTTTGTGACTAAGTATACCAATAAGGCATGCAATTATTTTCTATTTTTGTCCGCACTC
>JARLHB010000370.1 GCA_031292465.1 Ignavibacteriaceae bacterium | reverse complement strand
TTTAAATATTTATTCCAACAATAGTCGTTTCCTTAATTGCAAAAGAAATTTTTCTGCTGTTTCATTTTTTTTATACTTTTTTTGCCCTCTATTGTAAAATCTCAAACGAACTGGTACGAGAAAGATAGCGAGCATTTCAAGATAATATATAAGGAATCTCAAGCTTACCTGGTCCCCCACATTTTAAATTCGGCAGAAAATTCTCTCCGTACATTGATGAAACTATTTAATTACACTCCTTCTGAGAAAATCATAATCAGTTTATATGATGCAAGCGACTATGGATTCGCATCGGCGACATCCGTCCCCGAAAATTTCATCAGGCTTGAAATAGAACCATTTGAACATGCTTACGAAAACATTCCTTTTGATGAGAGATTCCAGTGGGTTCTGAGCCATGAACTTGTACACATTGTTGTGGACGACCATGCATCGGATATAGAAGCAGCCACAAGGAAAGTATTTTCAAAAGTATCTCCTGAACAGACACAGCCCATTACAACTTTTTACAGCCTGCTAACCGATTACAGCAGGTTTACACCGCGGTGGCATCAGGAAGGCATAGCCGTTTTTTTAGAGACCTGGTTAAGCGGCGGTTTTGGAAGAGTTCTTGGAAATTTTGATGAGATGTATTTCAGATGCATGGTATTGGATTCGGTTAAATTTCCGTCTTACGTAGAACTTGATGCTAAAACATCATTAACTAATTACCTGCTTGGCACACTTTACTATTTGTACGGGGCGCGGTTTTGTTCATACCTGACAATACAATACGGGCCGGACAAATTAATAGCATGGTTCAGGGAAGAACCGGATGATGTTTATGACGGTTTTATAAATAAGTTTAAAAAAATATACGGGTTCGAGTTTGAGGATGCCTGGGATAAGTTCATCGCTAACGAGAAGGAGTTCCAGAAAGATAATATAAAACGTTTACAATCTTCGGAATTAACTCCAGTTAGGAGGTTGTCTACACAGCCGATTGGATGGGTTACACAGCCATACTTTGAGCCTTCCGATACTTCGATGATATTTGGATTTCACACGCCAAACCATTTAGCGGGGATACAAAGGTTCAATCTTTCAACGGGAACATCAGACAAAATAGGTACTCTGCCTACCCCCAGTTTGATAAGGGTAGCTTCCACAGCTTATGATAAAGAGAGCGGCTTATTCTTTTATACAACTAAAAACAATGAACTTTACAGGGATATTTGTGTATTGGAAACAGCCACAGAGAAAACAAAAATTTTATTTAAAAATTGCCGGGTTGGGGATTTGGCTGTCTCCCCGTCAACGCATGATCTTTGGGGCGTGCTTCATGCTAATGCCGAAGTATCACTTACCATTTCTCCGTATCCATACAGAGCATTAATTCCTTTAATTAAATTTAATGCAAATGACGAAGTGCTGAATCTTTCTTTAGATCCTTCCGGAAAGACTTTAGCGGCAGTGCTGCACAGGGGAAATGGGGAACAATCATTGGTTTTGGTTAACACCGATAGTCTTAAAACGGGTGGAGCTTTTAAATTTGAAACTGTTTCGGATAAAGGTTCGCCGGAAAATCCATCCTGGAGCCCCGATGGTAAATGTCTATACTGGAATGCTTACACAAACGGCGTTTCAAACATATACAGGATGGAAACAGGAAGTAAAGAGATAGAACCCCTTAGCAATACATTGCGCGGTTTGTTCATGCCTGTTTATTTAAATAAAGATTCCCTGTTTGTTTTTGAATTTACCACTGACGGATTTATTCCCGCCGTTATCCCTGGCTCGCCGGCAAATCATTTGTCCGCAATTAATTACTTAGGAGAAAAAATAGTCGATAAATATCCTGAAGTTACAAACTGGGCGCTAAAACAGGATATGGCTCCTTTAATAGATTCGACTTCTGTACCTGATAAAGAGGATTATCATTCGCTTGAAAATTTAAAGGTATTAACGTTTGTACCTGTTGTAAGCGGTTTCCAGAATGAAGCCATGCTGGGAATATTTACACATATTTCCGATGCATTACTTACAAACGACCTTACTATGGAGTTTGGAATATCGCCGTTTAAATCAAAAGTTGATTTGCCGAAATTCCATTTAAAAGCAAAATATGATTACCGTAAAATAATAACCGTGGGAATAAACTATAACCCAACAGACTTTTACGATTTATTTAACGACCGTAAAAGAGGCATGATCGGAACCAAGCTTACACTGGGATACACTCATTACTGGATTTTTGATAATCCCTTAAAAGTTATTCAGACTGTTTCGGTGGATTATTATACAGATGTAAAATATATTAATGATAACCTTGTAAAAGTTTCTCAGCCGGATTTTAGCGTATTTCAATCAAACGTTAATGCAAAAGATTTAAGAAAAAGTATCGGCAGCATAGACTTTGAAGAAGGAAATGAATTTAATTTTACCGTTATGGCTTTCGGTGTAAAAGATCCTGCATGGCTTGCCGCCGGGGAAATGTGGGGTGAATGGGATAATTATTCAACCTGGCTTGCCCCTCATAATATCTTCCATTATAAATTGGCCTCTGGTTTAACCACACGGACTGATTATGTAGTGCAGGCAAAATATTATTTCGGCGGTTTCGGCAACAGGCCGCTTGAAGATACTGATGTTATGCAATTCAGAAAGGTATTCCGTTTTCCTGGAGTCCCGATTTACAGCTTAAGCGCGGAAAGATTTTTTAAAATATCTTTAGAAAATGAACTGCCGCCCTTAAGATTTGATAACACAGCAATAGGGCAGCATTATTTAAGCCATATAAGCCTGTCTCTTTATTCGCAGGCGCTTCTTTTACATTCAGAGCAACAGGACCGCTGGGTTGATATAGGTTCACAAATAAATTTTGTATTCAGGCATTGGTTTAACCTTGAATCCACTCTATCAGCCGGTATTGCCAAGGGCTGGTATCAGGGCGGTAACTCATGGGAATGGTTTGTTTCATACAAATTATTGAGAAATTGAAGCTTTTTATCGGTCTTTCATAGAATTATTCTTGTTTTATCATTTTATTTTTTTGTATTTTAATAACATGTGGCTTTGAACTTCTAAATTTAGCCCGTTAAAAAACATACTGATACCAGCAATGTACATATTCAATTTTTTGCATTTTATTTGTCAGCGTATAATTTATAATAATAAATAACGGAAATAATACCCTGCTTTGACCGGCATTACTCAAGATATTGTCAAAAATATTTTATCAACCTACTTTGATAAAAACCAGATAAAAGAATTTAAAGGAATTGTTGTCCGTTCAAATAAGTCATCCAAAAGGGACGAAAGCAAAGCAACAAAATCTGATAAGAGGCAGCTCGATTCGAATCCTCACCGTAAAGCTTACCCGTTATATATAGACCTCCTGATAACTTTTGCAACCGATAAACTAAATAATTATAAATTAATTGAATTGATGTTGTATCTTGGGGAAACCTGCATTGCACACGGGGAATTAGAAATAGCCTCACAGATTTATACCCGGATACTTTCAAAGGCGAATAATGAAGGCCAGCTAAAAAATATTGCAGCATATTCACTTTTGGCTTTGGGTGATATTAATAGCAGGCAGGCTAAATGGGATAAAAGCATTTCCTTTATTAACCAGGCAAAAAAACATTTTAACAGGCAAAATGATTTAAAAGGCATTGCAAAATGCAATAATATGCTTGGTACCATATACGGCGACCGCGGAAATATTCAGAAAGCCAAAGAATGTTTCGAAAACAGCCTTTCAATTCTTAACCCGCAGAGGGATATTGCACTTATCGGGATGATTGAAACTAATATAGGAATATTGAATAATATAAAGGGAGATTACGACGGCTCCTTGTTGTATTATCAGCGTGCTCTAATAAAATATGAACAGTTGAAAGATGCCCTGCGGATGTCTCAATTAAGGCATAACCTTGGTATGCTTCATACTCAAAAAAAAGAGTATGAATCCGCTTTAAGAGAGTTTGACAGAAGTATCACAATATCAATAAAAGCGGGATTCCTGCCAAACCTGGCATTATCTTATTTAAGTAAAGCCTACGTGTATGCTAAGTCTGATGATTTACCGTTAGCATCTGCATTTGCGGATAAATCTTTTGAATTAAGCCGGAAACTGAATGACAGGTTATCAATTGCCGACATCTATAAGATTAAAGGAATTATAGAAAGGAAGTTAAAGCACTACAAGATTTCTGAAAATTATTTCCTTACCAGTCTAAGATTAAATACAGAATTGGAAAATATCCTTAACCAGGCTGAAACTTTATTTGAACTTGGCGAATTATACATTGAAATTGATAAAAAAGAGGAAGCAAAAAGATGCTTAAAAACTGCGTTAAAGAATTACAAAAAGATAGGTGCTGATATCCATATTAAAGAAGTAAAAGAGAGATTGGACGATATTTTGTGATAATGCTGTAAGCCGTTAATTTATTTATCCCAATAGTTTCTCATTGTACTTCTTTGTATTTCTAATTTATGTACAAAGTCTTATATTATTCCCGGTGCTTTTAATAATTTTTTTTCAACTATACGCGGTCTCAGATGAAATTCTCCGAATTTAAAAAGAATATCGACAATATAGATAAAGGCCAGACAGGATTTGATGAGACCTCTGAGAAAATAAAGACCCTTGAAGTAATCCTTGATATTGTTAAAACTATAAACAGCACCTTAATACTTGAAGATGTTTTACAGTTAGTTCTAAATAGTGCAATCCGGTTAACCGATTCAGACAGGGGTTTTATAGTTCTTAGGAATTCTGCCGAAGTGCTGGAATATAAATTAGGCCTTGATTCTGAGGGTAACAAACTGCCGGAAAGTTTGTTTAACATTAGCACAACAGTGGTTAAAGATGTTTTTAATGTCGGGCAATCAAAATTTGTTGAGGGAGCACAAAGCGACACTGAATATGATTCCAGTAAAAGCATCCTGCGTCTCGAACTTCAGACTATTCTATGTTCTCCATTAATTACCGAAAATAAAAAAATCGGGGTTATTTATGTAGACAGCAAACATCTGCACAAAGTAAAAGCCCGTGAGATTACCGGAACATTTGAAATCCTTGCCGGCCAGGCTGCAACTGCTATCAGAAACGCCCAGCTATATAACGGTCAGATAAATGCCTACAATGCCCTTAATGAAGCTAATATTCAACTAATACAGGCAGAAAGAAAAGCTTTAAAATCCAGCATTGATTCGGAAATAGGACAATCCTTACAGGGGCTTGTCCATCTTGCTCTTTTAGAGACAGAGAGTTTATTGAGAATTATTGAAAAGACTCTTAAAGAGTCCGCTGGCAAAAATGATCCTAATACCATTGTTTTTGACAGGCTGAAGCTGAAATCCATCGTAGCAATAGACAGTATAAGGAACATCCAAAAATTTGCCCAGGTTCTTTTAGAAACATCACTTCTAAATCTTAATAAAGACAGCGGTGATTTAAACCTTACAATTCAATCAGTTATTAAATATCTTGCAGCAACGAAAAAATATTACAAGGTAGTATTTAAAACAGAACTGAATGCTATACCTTTGTGCAACTATGACTCAGAGCAGATACAACATTTACTGGTTCATTTATTTAACAATGCAGTAGAAGCGCGGAAAGATGTGTCCATAGTTATCAGATCATTCTATAAAGACAATTTTGTACATATAGAAGTTGAAGATAACGGCCCGGGATTTCCGACTGAAATTGAAAATCCTTTTTATGATGTAATAGCGGCAGGTAAAACCAGTTATGGGCTATATTTGTGCAAAAGCATAATAGACAGGCACAACGGACATATAAATATTTTACAAAGACGGCCAAGTGCAATTATACAATTTTCTTTACCAGTAATCTGATTAATGCAGGAAACCTTATTTAAATACTTTAGACTGCTCTACGACCAAGTTCCGTACCCGGTTCATATAATAAATGAGACGGGTAAAATTGTCTATGTAAATCATTCCTTTACATTTCAATGGGGCTATAATCTGTCGGAATTAAAAGAGTATTCCATATTCAATGATTCAGAGCTAAAATCAATCGGGGCTCATAGCGTAATACTGGATACAATAAAAAAAGGAACCAATGGTTTCATAAATAATTACACAGATTCTTTATTGAAAAGTAAAGAAATAACTCTTCCGGTACTTAGAACCAAGATATTCCCGGTAGTTATTGACAATAAAACCTATGTTGTACTGTTCCATGAAGATCAAACAGAAATAGTTCTTGCAGAAGCTGAAGTAAAAAAATCCAGGGATAACAGTAAAGAAACAGAAAGGCTGAAAGATACATTTCTTACAGTACTTTCACATGAATTACGCACGCCGTTAAATATAATCCTCGGCTACTCTTCTATTATAAAAGATAGTATGAAGGATAAGGTAAGTCCGGAAGACCGGATATATCTTGACAATTTGTACAGCGGCAGTGAACGTTTATCCAACAGCATTACACAAATGCTTGAATTTGCACAAATCGAGGCCGGTAACTACGTCTTGAACACCGAGACAATAAATTTAAATAATATTATAACTAATTGTATTGACGCCAACCGGGAAAGCGCACTTGAGAAAAAACTTTCGGTTAAAACTAATTTCGGCAAGAAAAAAATACTGATCGATGTTGATGTTCAAAGCCTGGAAAATGCAATAAATAATATTTTAAATAATGCTATTAAATTTACACGGCAGGGTTTTGTTGAGGTAGAGACAGGTATTTTTGAAGAACGGGAACTTGCCTTTTGCAAAATACAGGATTCAGGTGTTGGTATTTCTACAGAGTATATGGACCATTTATTCCATCCTTTCAGCCAGGAAGACCTTAACATTGGAAGGAACTTCGAA
>JARLHB010000369.1 GCA_031292465.1 Ignavibacteriaceae bacterium | reverse complement strand
ACAAAACAAAAACTTTTTTGTAAATCTTGACTGGAGCCCGGGATTAGAATTAAGGAAGCTTTCCATTTCGTCTGTATAACCGGCTGCAATAACAATAAACTTACCCCTGTCATCTTCCATTCTTTTTAGTAATGTATCAATGGCTTCTTTACCAAAATCCGAACTGTTAGCATCTCCCCCCTTAACAAGGGAATATGCTTCGTCAATAAAAAGAGTCCCGCCTATTGCTTTATCAATAGCTTCTTTGGTTTTCTCTGCCGTTTTTCCTACATAGCTTGCAACAAGCCCCTGCCTGTCCACTTCAACCAGGTGCCCGCGCGGAAGTATTCCCAAAGCAGAATATATTTCACTAAAAAGCCTTGCAACCGTAGTTTTGCCGGTACCCGGATTGCCAAGAAAAACCAAGTGAGATGAAAATTTATCAGTAATATTTTCGCCTTGCTCAATGTAATATCTTGCAAGTTTAACTATTTCATTTATCTCCTTTTTTACAGAACGCAGGCCCGTTAAATTATTTAACCTTGCCATAGCCTTTGCAAGGGCATCTTCATCAATACCAATTCTTATATTTTTAATAATTGCATTTTCAATTATCGCTAAAATATCATCCTGCAGTATAGTGGTCATAGTTTCTTTAGTGCGTTCGCTTTCAGGAATTTTGAGATAGCGTTTACTTAAATGAATTTTAACTTCGTTAAAATAATTCCTTACTAACCTTGCATTTCCGAATGATTTATCCCTTCCCCTATACAAATTTGTAAACTGTTTCCTTAGGAATTCCAAAGCCTCATCTGTAACAATATATTCTTCCTTGGCGGAAGAAAGTTTAAATATTTCCACAAGTTCATCAGGAGAGTAGTCGTCAAAAGAAAAGAAATGAGTAAACCTTGATTTCAAACCGGGGTTGGAATTAATAAATGTATTCATTTCACCGGGATAGCCGGCAGCAATAACAACGAACCCTTCATCAATCCCTCCTGAAGCGTTTTGGCTGTCTTCCATTCTTTTTAATAATATGTCAATTGCTTCCTGTCCAAAGTCCTGCTGGTTTCCTTCTTTTTTTAGAGAATAGGCTTCATCAATAAAAAGCAGCCCGCCCATAGCCTCATCAATAACTTTGTTGGTTTTCTGAGCAGTTTCACCTATATACTGGCCTACCAAACCGCCGCGGTCCACCTCTATTACATGGCCATTCTTTAAAATTCCCATAGCTTTAAAAATTTTACCAAGCAGCCTTGCAATGGATGTTTTGCCTGTTCCTGGATTACCGAGAAAGACTGAATGCATTGGAAGATTTTCCTGCGTCTTCAGTCCAAGTTTCTTTCTTTCATTAATAAACTTAAGGTAGTCTACAAAATCCCTCATCGATTGCTTTACACTTTGAAGACCTACATAATTATCCAGTTCAGCTAACAGTTCTTCAAGCGATTTCGTCTCCTGAGGTTTTAACGATGTCTCTTTTACTTCACTCGGCTGGTCCGTCAATGGTTTTTCGGGCGGTTTTAATTCATCAATAGGAACTTTATTTTCTTCAAAATTTACAATTTCTGATCGCCCTACGCTAAACCACCTGGTACATACCAGATAATTATCCAGAAAAATATCCACCCTGCCCTGCCCCTCATTCCAAAAGCCCGGAGTATCCGTTCCCCAGCTTTGCACAAATTCAACTATCTTCCAGTCCGTTTCCATTGCAAGCAAAAAGTTGTGCCTTCCTGCTTCTATATCATTTAAATACCAGACAGCAATTCCGTCAATATCCATTCTTTTATTGCCAAAGAATGGATTATCTACAACAACTTCTACTCCGATATATCTTACGGTTTCTTCATTAAATTGGAGAAGGAAAGTACGTTTGCCTGCGCGAAGGTTTTCAATTAAATCATAAGTTCTTATCTGGAAAGCATGAAAAAATCTGTTTTCATAGACCTCAAAATCTGTTCTCATTAAAGATGATGAGTCGCTTTCCTTTTCCGATTCTAAAGCATCTCCGGGAAAAGCTTTAAGAATCCTGTAATAAACATCATTAAACTGTACATCGTCTTGAAATAATTCTTTTATAGATTCAGCTTTTTCATAGGCGCTTCTCATCTGAAACATTGCCCAGAGAGATTCAAGTTCCATGATATGGGCGTTCTGATGTTCATCTTTTAGGGAAGGGGTGTTAAGAGTGTCTCTTGCAGCCCAAAGGGAAAACCAGTATTCATTTGCTTTAAAGGCTTCTTCCCCTTCTGCAAGAAAAGATTTTTTCTTGGAAAAGATACCCGTGAAAAATTTTTCATCGTAACCTAAAGTAATCCTTAGCCATTCTCTAACCCTTTTAAGTTTAGGGTTCGAGCCTTTATCAATTTCAATAGCCTTCTCAATTTCTTCCAGGCCTTCAAAAAAACGCCCTAACCCGCCAAGTGCCCTTGCTTTGTTTAAATGGGCCCAGGCAAGTAAATCCGGTTTCTTTGTAATAGCCCAGTCAAGATCGGATATTGCCCCTTCAAAAATACTCATCCTCATTAATAAAAAACCGCGGTATAGCCTTGGATTAACATCATCACCGCTAATTTGTACAGCAAGATTTGCCATTTCCAGTGCCTGGGCGGGATAACCATTTTCAAGCAGCGCCCATGCTAAACATGATGCTGCATTATAATCATTCTGCCGTTCATCAAAAACCTGTCTCGCAGCCGTTAATGCCATTCGAAAACGGTTTTGTCTTAAATGTTCATAAGCCTCTTTTAAAAGGTCATCCAGTTCTTCCGAAGTCAATTATAGCTCTCCTGTGCTAATTTGTCTAATTAATACATTGGACTTTAGTAATATACCAAAAATACAAAAAAGTTATACGCTATAGCAGAAAATTCTAAGGTATATTATCAGAGTTTTAAAAGCCGGTACTTCTTGTGTATTATAAATATGCTAAATGTGGTTCAGGCGGCGGAACTTTTTTATTAGGATAATGAATTTGTGACAAAAGGCATTCTTTTTTAGATAGTATTGACTGCTATGTTTTAACTTTTTATAATTGTGCACTATTTTTGTTCGGGGATTGGGAAACCCTAAATCTATTTTCATTTCGATAATACTGTTAATTTATAATTAACAGGCATTCAGACAAAGAGATAAAACTATCTAATTTTACGGGTAAACCTATGCCATTGAACATAAAACATATGTTTTATGATAAATCAGTCAGCGAAAATCCTCCTGCAATATGGATAATAAAAAGCGGCGAAGTTACTTTCTATTCTATTAATAGTACAGCCGAAAAGGAATTTTTATATTCGGAAGATGAATTACTGGGAAAAAGTATTTTAAAAGTCTGCCCGTCATTCAGCTTAAATGAGCTTATTATCCTTCCTAACAGTAAAAATAGAAAAAAGATTTCTACTAAAATTAGAAGAAAAGACGGCATGGAACAGGCGGCAAAGCTGGAAATTACTTCCTTCAACTTTGAAAATGATAACTACTTTCAAATAGTTATAAGCCCTTTAGTATCTTCTAATTCCGCTTACAACGAGTTAACAGATTACTTCTATTCTTATACTTTTAATACAAGCCCTGTACCGGTTATTATTTTGGAGAAAAAAACATTAAAAATAATTCAGGTGAATGACGGAACAATCAGAATGTACGGACACTCGCATGATGAGTTTATAGGTATGAAATTTACAAATCTTCTTCATCCTAATGAAGCCGATAATATATTAAGAATATTCAATACATTAAAAGATGACTCGCAAAACCGTTTTGAGATAAAGCAAGTTACAAAGAGCGAACGTATAATAGATGCAGAAATATTTATACAGCCTGTAAAAAGCTTTGAAGGCGATATATTAATTATTACTGTACATGATATCTCTGAAAAAAAACTTGCATTAAAACTGCTTGAAAGCAATTTAAATAATTATAGATTGATTGCAAATAATTCAACGGATCTTATAATAAGGCAAACCCTTAACGGAAAGATTAATTATGCATCACCTGCATCTTTAAAGCTTTTGGGTTTTACACCCAGTTTCTTAACAATTAACAATATTTATAATTTTATTCACCCTGCAGATGCTGAGAAACTAAAAAAGGGAATGCACAATTTAACTGAATCGGGACAGTTTAAAACAAGATTCAGGATTAAAGATTCATTAAACAGATACATCTGGCTTGAAAGCACTTCCACATTGTTGGTTGATAACAAACCGGTGCCGGAGCCGGAAATAGTCTTGGTCGCAAGAGATATCAGCGGCCAGGTTGAAATAGAGAATAAACTTGTTGAAGCTAATGAAAAAGCTAAGGAAATAGAAAAGCTAAAACACATTATATTAGCAAACATAAGTCATGAAATGAGGACCCCGCTTCAAAGTATATTGGGTTTTTCGCAAAACATTAAAGGGAGAATAGATAACGGTGAACTGGCAGATGATATAGACAATATTTATGAAAACGGGCAAAGGCTTCTAAGAATGGTTAATTTATTCTTAAACCTTTCATATATGGAAGCAAATAATTTTCTTCCGCATTTTGAGATATATGATATTATTTCCATAGTTAAAAATGCCGCAGAACCCTTTGTAAATACTGCCCAAAAGAAGAATATTACATTAACAATTGCCCCCGGTGAGAAACCATTATTCGTAAATACCGATAAAGTTATTCTAAGGGATATACTGGATAATCTTATTGATAATGCGGTTAAGTTTACACAAAATGGGAAAGTGGAAATATCCATGGCAGAAAGGAAAATGGGCAGACAAAATTATATAGTCCTTACTATCGAAGACAGCGGAATAGGTATTCCGCCCGGGAAAGAAAATATGGCAATTCAGGAATTCCGCCAGATAAGCGAAGGATTAAACCGCAATTATGAAGGAATCGGCTTAGGCTTGTCCGTAGCTAAAAGGCTGGCAGAAAGAATAAACGCCAGGATATCAATAAACAGCATTGTTGGGAAAGGAACTACCATCGAAGTGTATTTAGTAAAAGAAGAAACGAACTGACAGCCCCTGTAGCCCACCGTAAAAGATATTTTCAATTATTAAATTTATTCACCATACATCCTATTCCAAATCTTCAGGTTTTGTTGCAACAGAAACAATATCAAGAATGTTATTATCTTCAACAATAACAGAACTTAATTTATTCATCATATAGACAGAAGTATCTATATATGCCACATTATTAAATTCCTTATATTCAACATTCTGGCGCCTTGTATGCCCTGCAACCTGCAGTTTACCTATATTTAGAAGTTCTCCACGCGCCCAGATAATGCTGTCGATGTTCTCAATATCATTCCTTAATATATTTTCCAAAGCACTTAGATTATTTGGGAAATATTTGGAAATAATTTGCCTATGATTTATAGATATTCCTGCGTGGGATATAAAACAATCGTTATGATTAATAAAAAGAGGAGCTTTCAGTATTAGATCTATATGGTCGGAAACGCTGTTATTATGCTTCCGATACGATACAATTGTTTTTTCACATCCATTTTGAAGCCAGGCATTAGCCATCCTGCCGGGAAGTTGTCTGATAAAATAACAGAACATATAATCATGGTTGCCGGGAGTAAACTCTATTTTCTGCGACTTAATAAATTCAATCACTTCATAACTGAAATTGCCGCGGTCAACCAGGTCACCGACACTGTAAATTTTTATTGAAGGATATTTATCCCTTATTTTTTCAACAAGTTCTTTTAATGTATGAAAGCAGCCGTGTATATCGCCGATTATAGATATCATATTTTAATAAAATTGCAACAGGTTGATTTATATAAGGAAACTTCAATATATAAAGTTTATTAATGATATTTTATAAGTGCATCATTACATCACTTTATTTTCCTTAGCGTATTGTATTAATTCATCCCGGAATTTTGGATGTGCTATATTTATTAATGCCTTAACCCGCTCCCTTATGGTCTTACCAAAAAGCTGCACAGAACCATATTCAGTAACTACATAATGAACATCGCCTCTTGTTGTAATAACACCGGCGCCGGATTTTAAGAAAGGTGCAATCCTTGAAATTTTAAAATCACGTGTTGTTGACGGCAGCGCAATAATCGGTTTTCCACCTTCGGAACGGGATGCGCCTCTTATAAAATCAAGCTGCCCGCCGAATCCGCTGTAAATTTTTGGCCCCATAGAATCTGAGCAAACCTGCCCTGTAATATCAACTTCAATTGCAGAATTAATAGCAACCATTTTATAATTTTTTGCAATTACATACGGATCATTTACATATTCGGTTCTGTGGAATTCAATCATCGGGTTATTATCAATAAATTTGTATAATTTTTTTGAACCCAATACAAATCCGGCAACAATTTTCCCGGGGTGAAGCGTTTTCATTTCGTTGGTAATAATTCCATTTTCAACAAGTTCAACAGCGCCGTCGGAAAACATTTCAGAATGAATACCCAGCGCCCGCCTGTCATAAAGATGTTTTAATACATAGTTTGGAATTGCGCCAATTCCCATTTGCAAAGTAGAACCGTCTTCAATTAATTCAGAAATATTGTGAGCAATTTTTTTGTTTATTTCAATTATTTCCGGTGAACTTTCCTTTTCGCCCTGTGGCAGTTCCGAAATTTCTTCATCAACTTCAACAATATAATTTATCTTACTGATATGTATAAAACTATCGCCAAGGGTTCTGGGCATATTTTTATTAACCTGGGCAATAACAAGCTTGGCTTTTTCAGCGCCTGTTTTTATTAAGCCGACTTCCACACCGAAGCTGCAAAAGCCATGTTCGTCAGGAGGCGATACATGAATAAAAGCGGCATCAAGATTTATAATTCCCCTTGAAAAAAGCAGCGGCGCTTCGTATAAGAAAATAGGCATAAAATCCGCTCTGCCGTCACGTACAGCTTCGCGGGCATTAGCGCCTACAAAGAAGGCAATGTGCCTGAAATGCCCTTCCATTTCGGGTTTTACATAGGGCAGCTCGCCCACGGTTAAAGCATGAAATATCCGGACATCATAAAGTTCGTCTTTCCGTTTCATAAGCGCATCGATTAAAACTTTAGGAAGGGCACAATTAGAATGAGCTAAAATTTTGTCACCCGATTTGATCGCTTTTACGGCTTCGTCTGCAGATACAATTTTTTGGGTATATGATTGCAGGATATTAAACGGGATAGTGTTTTTTGTTCTTAAATTATCTGTTGAAACCATGTTTTACCAATTTAAATTGTTGTTATACCCTTTTGGGGCTAATGACATTTGTTATTTAAATTATACTTACTTTTTCACACCGGGAATTCACTGCCGGTTAGGCATCTTATTACTCCCAACACTGCCTTTGTTCAGGCAGACAGGCCTGCGCCTATTAAAACGGGCCTGATTTATGTCTATCAATTTAGTTTGTTGAAAAAACTCTGAGTTTTCTATATTCAAGATTAAAAATATTGGCTATCACTTCATTAGAACAATAACCCTGGTAAGAGCATACGCCTTTTGATAATCCTTCATCACCTGATAAAGCATTTGCCAGCCCGTTATCGGCAATATTAAGGATATAATTAAGCGATGCATTATTTAGGCCGTAACTCGCTGTTTTTGAGACAAGAGTCGGCAGATTAGGAATACAACAATGAATAACATTGTGCATATAATAAATAGGATCGGAAATAGTTGTAACATGGCTTGTTTCTATGCACCCGCCCTGATCGATTGCAACATCAATTATGACGGCGCCTTTCTTCATGCTTTTTACCATATCTTCTGTAACAATATGAGGGGTTTTTCCCCCTTTATTTTGGACTGCTCCGATTAAAACATCTGCAAATTTTACGCCCCTTGATATAGTATAAGGATTAGCAACAACAGTAGTAATTTTCTGCCTGAAAGTTGAATCGATTTTACGCAGGCGGTGTAAGTCTTTATCAATAACAATAACCTGCGCTCCCCTTCCAAGCGCCGCCCTGGCAGCAGTTGTTCCTACAACACCGGCTCCCAATATTACCACAGCAGCAGGGGCAACACCGGTTATTCCGCCAAGCAGAATTCCTCTTCCGCCTTTTGTATAGCTTTCAAGGTATCTTTCCGCTATTTGAATTGACAACTGCCCGGCAATCTCGCTCATGGAATGCAAGACAGGCAGGCCGGTTTCACTCTCTATCAGCTCGTAACCTATGGCAGTAACATTTTTTTGAAGCAGTTTTTCTATAACACTCTTTATGCTAACCTTAAGATGCAGAAAAGAAAAGAGTATCTGGTTCTCCTGAAGAAGTGCGGTCTGTTCGTCGCCGAGGGGAGAAATTTTAACAATCATTTCCGCACGGTGATAGACTTCTTCAGGGCTGTAAACAATTGTTGCTCCGGTCTGCGCATATTCTTCATCGCTGAAGTTACTGCCTGTACCGGCTCCGCTTTCAATGTAAATAGTATGCCCGGCTCTGATTAACGCATCTACGCCGGCAGGAGCAAGAGCAACCCGTCTTT